>DASWSO010000065.1:0-10584 GCA_036402635.1 Xanthobacteraceae bacterium | reverse complement strand
TGCCGGCACCTATGCGGCGTATCTCGCCGCCAAGGCCGCGGTCGGCGCCGTCATCCTGTGCGACGCCGGCATCGGGCGCGAGCGCGCCGGCGTCAGCGGGCTCGCCTATCTCGACCGTAGCGGCGTGCCGGCCGCCGCGATCGGCTACCGCTCGGCCCGCATCGGCGACGGCGACGATTGCGCGCGCCGCGGCGTCTTGAGCTGCGTCAACGTGCAGGCCGGGGTGCTCGGGCTGCGGGCCGGCATGACCGCCGCGGAGGCGATGGAGATTCTGTCGACCGCGTCACTGACGCCGGCACCGGCGCCGCCGCCGCAACGCGAGGCGCGCCAGCGGCTTTCCGAGGCGGAAGCGCCCGGCGTGCAGGTGCATGCCATGGACTCCGCCGCGCTGATCACGGCCGACGACCGCGGCCATGTGGTGCTGACCGGCTCGCATGGCGCGCTGCTGGGCGGCCGCCCGGAGACCGCCGCCAAGCATCCGGTGTTCGCCGCGGTCTACAACGACGCCGGCTTCGGCGTGGACGATGCCGGCATTTCGCGGCTGCCGGCGCTGGAGGCGCGCGGCATCGCGGGCGCGACCGTGAGCGCCTGGAGCGCGCGCATTGGCGACGGGCTGTCCACCTTCCGCGACGGCTATGTCAGCGCCGTGAACGAGCGCGCCGCCGCCTGCGGCGCCAAGCTCGGCATCAGCGCGCGTGAACTGGTGAAGCTCTTTGTCGTCGCGCGCGGCAAGGAGCTGGGGTAAATCTCTCCACGTCATTCCCCGCTCGCGCTGACGCGCGCTCCCGCTTGCGGAATGACGCCGAGGGTTACCGCCCCAGTTGCAGCCCGGCCAGTGCGGCCCAGGCGAGCAGCAGCGCGATCTCGAACACCTGCTCGGCCGCGCCGAGCACGTCGCCGGTATAGCCGCCGAGCAGCCGGCGCGCGCGCAGCGCCAACCACAGCGCCGCCAGGGCGGCGATGTCGAACGCGACTACCGCGGCCACGATGTCGAGCCACAGCGCCGGAGCGAGCGACACCAGCGCGAACAGGCCGGCCGGCACGATCTGCGTCAGGCCGTAACGCTCGCTCGAATGCGCCACCTTGCCGGCGCTGCGCTCGCCCGCATAGGGCAGCGCCGCCATCACGGCGAAGGCGGCGAGCCGCCCGCCGCCATGCGCGGCGATCAGCGCGGCGGCGCCCCATTGCGGCGGCACCGCCATCAGCGCGGCGACGCGCAGCGCGATGCCGAGCCCGAGCGCGAGCGCGCCGTAGGTGCCGATGCGGCTGTCCTTCATGATCGCGAGCCGCGCCTCGCGCGTGCGCCCGCCGCCGAGCGCATCGGCGGTATCGGCAAGCCCGTCCTCGTGCAGCGCGCCGGTGAACAGGATCGCGGCGGTGACCGCCAGCAACGCCGGCAGCGCTCCGGTGAAAATCTCCGACGCCACCAGCAGCACCGCTGCCGACAGCGCGCCGACCAGGATGCCCGCGAGCGGAAAATATTTGGCCGAATGCGTGAGCCATTCGGGTTCCAGGCTGCCGGTCTTCGGCAGCGGCAGCACGGTCATGAACCGCAGCGCCTCGATCAAGCGCCTGAGCTCGCTCATGGGGCCGCACCGGGCACGACGTCGCTCAAGTCGGCGACGTCGGTCATCAGCCGCGCGGCGGCGCGCAGCAGCGGCATCGCCAGCACCGCGCCGGTGCCTTCGCCGAGCCGCATGCCGAGATCGAGCAGCGGCTCGGCGCCGAGCACCTCGAGCAGCAGCCCGTGGCCGCGCTCGGCCGAGCGGTGCGCGAACACGCAGTAGTCGAGCGCCGCCGGCTCGAGCCGCACCGCGACAAGCGCGGCCGCGGTCGCGATGAAGCCATCGATCACCACCGGCCGCCGTTGCGCGGCCGCGCCCAGCACCGCGCCCGCCATCATGGCGATCTCGCAGCCGCCGAACTCCGCCAGCACGTCGAGCGGTGCCGTCACCGGCGTGCGGGCGGCGGCGCGCTCCAGCGCGGCGCGCTTGCGGCGCATGCCGGCCTCGTCATGGCCGGCGCCGGCGCCGATGCAGCCGTCGAGGGGCGCCGGTGCGAGCCGGTGCATCAGCAAGGCGGCGGATGCGGTGTTGCCGATACCCATCTCGCCGATCGCGACCGCGTCGGCGCCATCGCGCACCGCTGCGGCGACCAGATCGATACCGGTCTGCAGCGCGCGCTCGGTTTCCGCGCGAGTGAGCGCGGCTTCGCGCGCCGCATTGCGGGTGCCGGCGCGGATTTTTGCGGCGATCAGCTGCGGATGCGGCGCGAGCTCGGCCGCGACCCCGGCGTCGACCACGCGCACGTCCACGCCGGTTGCCGCCGCGAACGCGTTCACGCCGGCGCGGCCGGCCAGGAACGTCGCCACCATCGCGGCGGTGACGCTCGCCGGATAGGCCGAGACGCCTTCTGCGGTGAGCCCGTGGTCGCCGGCGAACACGAACAGCACCGCGCGTCCAATGCGCGGATCGCGCCGGCCCTGGATCAGCCCGAGCCGGACCGCCAGATCCTCGATGCGGCCGAGCGAACCGGGCGGCTTCGCCTTGCCGTTGACGATCGCGCGCAGCGCCGGCTCCAGCGCCCGGTCCACCGGCCGGATCGCCGGCAGCGCGAATGCCGCCTCGTCACGCGCTTGCGCCTGCATGCTGCCTCCCCGTGCGGTGCGCATGTGGCCCGTCCGGCGGCAACCGGTCAACGGCGGTTGACCCCCAGGGGCCCGCCCGATAGCGTCCGCCGCCCTTGATGACCGACGATTCCGCCGAAACATCCGCGCGACCGCAGCCGCCGGTGCTGGTCAGCGTCTGCGTCACCTGCCGCGCGTCCCCGGAAGAAAACGAGGTGCGCGCCGGCACCCGCATGTACGAGGCGGTGCGCGACGCGATCGATTTCGCCGGCGCGGAGGTGCGGCCGGTGCAGTGCCTCGGCGTCTGCAAGCGCCCGGCGACGGTCTCCGTCACCGCGCCGGCCGGCTACACCTTCGTGTTCGGCGATCTCAACCCCGAAACCGGTGCCGCCGCGCTGGCGACGTTCGTGCGCGCCTATGCGGCGGCGGATTACGGCTTCGTGCCGTGGCGCGAGCGCCCGAAAGTGCTGCGCGGCGGCCTGGTCGTCCGCATCCCGCCGCCGGCCTGGTCGCCCGAAGACGGCCGCCCGCCCGCATGAGCGCTCCGGCGCATACGCTGGTGCTGGGCGGCGCGCGCTCCGGCAAGTCGGTTTTCGCCGAGCGGCTGGTGCGCGCCAGCGGGCTTTCCCTGATTTACCTCGCCACCGGTTCGGCCGGCGACACCGAGATGTGCGCGCGTATCGCGCGCCATCGCCGCGACCGCGGGCCCGATTGGCGCACCGTCGAGGAGCCGCTGGCGCTCGCCGAGGCGCTGGCGCGCGAGGCGGCGCCCGCGCAGGCGGTGCTGGTCGACTGCCTGACGCTGTGGCTCTCCAACCTGATGCACGCCGGCCGCGATCCCGAAGCCGAAACCCGCGGCCTGCTGGCGGCGCTCGAACGCTGCCGCGGCCCGGTGACCCTCGTCTCCAACGAAGTCGGCCTCGGCATCGTCCCGGAAACGCCGCTCGGGCGCGCCTTCCGCGACGCGCAGGGACGGCTGAACCAGGCGGTGGCGGCGGCGGTCGGGCGCGTCGCGTTGGTTGCGGCCGGGCTGCCGCTGTGGCTGAAAGGAACGCCCGAGGAGGCGCCATGAACCGCGTGCCCGTCACCGTGATCACCGGGTTCCTCGGCGCCGGCAAGACCACGCTGTTGCGCTCGCTCCTGACCCAGGCCGGCGGCCGCCGCATCGCCGTCATCGTCAACGAGTTCGGCGAAGCCGGCTTCGACGGCGGCCTGGTCGCGGAATGCGCCGCGCAGGCCTGCGCGCCCGGCGACATCGTCGAGCTCACCAACGGCTGCATCTGCTGCACGGTGGCGGACGACTTCGTGCCGACCATGGAGAAGCTGCTCGACCGCGCCCGCCCGCTCGATGCGATCGTGATCGAGACGTCCGGGTTGGCGCTGCCGCAGCCGCTGCTGAAAGCGTTCGCCTGGCCGGGCGTGCGCACGCGCGCCACGGTCGACGGGGTGGTCACGGTGGTCGACGCGCTGGCGCTGAGCGAAGGCCGCGTCACGCTCGACGAGGCCGCCATCGGCGCGCAGCGCGCCGCCGATCCGGCGCTGGATCACGACGATCCGATCGAGGACGTGTTCGAGGATCAGCTCGCCTGCGCCGACCTGGTGGTGCTGTCGAAGAGCGACCTGGTGGACGCCGACGCGCTCGCCGGCATCGAGGCGCGGCTGGCGCCGGCGCTGCGCGCCAATGTGCGGCTGGTGCGATCGAGCGGCGCGCTGGCGCCGGACGTGCTGATCGGGCTTGCCGCCGGCGCCGAATCCGATCTCGCCGCGCGCGCCGGCCATCACGGCGAGGACGAGGAGCACGACCACGACGACTTCGCAAGCGTGGTGATGAGCACCGCGCCGGCGGATTCTGCCGAGACGATGCGGGCGCGGGTGCTGGCGGCGCTGCAGGTCGACGGCGTGCTGCGCGTGAAGGGCCACGCCCGCATCGCCGGCAAGCCGGCGCCGCTGGTGGTGCAGGGCGTCGGCGCCCGGGTCGAGGTCGCGTTCGCGCGCCCGCATGCCAATCTCGCCGAAGGGCTGGTGGTGATCGGCCTCCGCGGCTTCGACCAGGCCGCCGTCCGCCGCGCGCTCGGCGACGTGTAGGCTGGGTTTCGCTGCGCTCGACCCATTCTACCGCCGCACTTGTTGAGGACAGTGCCTTGTCATGCACCTGAAGCTCGATCCGGGCGGAGCGATCGACGACGGCGAGGCCGCCCGCGACCTCGGGCAGGAAACCGCCGACATCGTCGTGCTCTCGGCCGCCGACAACGAGCTCGCCGCGTTCGCGGCCGCTGCGTCGACGCTGCCGGCGGGCTTTCCCACCGTGCAGCTGACCAACTTCCTGGCGCTCGCGCACCCGATGTCGGTCGACGCCTATGTGGCGCGCACGCTTGCGCAGGCGAAGGTTGTCGTGCTGCGCATGCTGGGCGGCGAAGGCTATTGGCCGCACGGCGTCGCCAGCCTGCGCAGCGACGCGCTGCGGCGCGGCACATTATTCGTGTGCCTGCCGGGCGAGCTGCGCTGGGACGAAGTCCTGGCCGCGCGCGGCACGCTCGATCCCGGGCATACGCGCGCGCTCTGGCGCTACTGCGTCGAGGGCGGCGCCGAGAACGCCGCGCTGGCGTTGCGCTACGCCGCGCATCTGATCGGCCGCGGCGAGCGTCCGGAAGCAGCCCGGCCGATGCCGCCGGCCGGCTTCTGGCCGGGCGAGCCTTCGCGCAGCGGCAAGCCGGCCGCGGCGGTGCTGTTTTATCGCGCGCTGGTCGCCGGCGCCGCCACCGCGCCGATCGAGGCGCTGTGCGCGGCGCTTGGCGCGCGCGGGCTCGATCCGGTGCCGATCTATCTCACCAGCCTGAAGGACGATCGCTCCGCCGCCTTCGTGCAGGCCGCGCTTCGTGCGCATCCGCCCGACGTGATCGTCAATGCCACCGCGGTCGCGACCGCGAGCGCCGTGGGCGGGCAGGGCGCCCTCGACTCATTCGACTGCCCGGTGCTGCAGGTCGCGCTCGCCGGCACGTCGCGCGAAGTCTGGAACGCTTCGCCGCGCGGGCTCTCGCCGCGCGACCTTGCCATGCACGTGGTGCTGCCGGAAGTCGACGGCCGCATCTTCGCGCACGCGATCGCGTTCAAGCAGCGCGCCGCACCCGACGCGCGCGGTTTTGCGCCGACCATTGCAGTGCCTGTTGCGGATCGCGTCGATGCGACCGCCGACCTCGCCGCCGCGTGGGTGAAGCTGCGGCGCACGCCGGCGCCGGCGCGAAACGTTGCCATCGTTCTCGCGAATTATCCGAACCGCGACGGCCGGCTCGCCAACGGCGTCGGCCTCGACACGCCGGAGAGTCTCAGCGTGCTGCTCGCCGCCATGCGCGCCGCCGGCTACGACACCGGCGAGACGCCGCACAACGCCGCCGCGCTCATGCGCCGGCTGCAGGACGGTCCGACCAACCAGCTCGACGGACGCGCGCGCCGGCGCGGCGGCGTGGCGTGGCCGCTCGCTGACTATCGGCAAGCATTCGGGTCGCTGCCGGAGGCGGTGCGCACGGCGATTGCAGCGCGCTGGGGCACGCCGGAGCGCGATCCGCATGTGCGCAACGGCGCCTTCCGGCTGGCGCTGCACCGCTTCGGCAATGTCGTGGTCGGCGTGCAGCCGGCGCGCGGCTACAACATCGATCCGAAAAGCACCTATCACGATCCCGATCTGGTTCCGCCGCACCACTACCTGGCGTTCTATCTCTGGCTGCGCCAAAAATTCGGCGCGCACGCCGTCGTGCATCTCGGCAAGCACGGCAATCTCGAATGGCTGCCGGGCAAGAGCACGGGGCTGTCGGAAAACTGCTTCCCGCAGGCGGTGCTCGGGCCGCTGCCGCACCTCTATCCGTTCATCGTCAACGATCCCGGCGAGGGCATCCAGGCCAAGCGCCGCGCCTCCGCCGTGATTGTCGATCACCTGACGCCGCCGCTGGCGCGCGCCGAGCTGCACGGTGAATTGGCGCGGCTGGAAAGCCTGATCGACGAATATGCGCTTGCCGCCGATCTCGACCCGAAGCGCGCCGCCGCGATCGCCGACGATGTGCTGTCGCTCGCGCGCGCGCAGCAGATCGACGCCGACCTCGCGATTCGACGCGATGCGCCGGCGACCGACGCGCTGCGCGCACTTGACGCGCATCTCTGCGACGTCAAGGAGCTGCAGATCCGCGACGGGCTGCATGTCTTTGGCCGTACTCCGGCGTCCGCGCAGCGTGATGCGCTGCTGGTCGCGATCGCGCGGCTGCCGCGTTCGGAGACGCAGGCCACGGGTGCTTCGCTGCAGCGTGCGCTGGCGGCAGACCTCGGGCTGGGCGATTTCGATCCGCTGACGCGCGAACTGGCGGAGAGCTACGCGGGTGCGCGGCCCGCTGCGCTCGCAACGCTCGCCGATGCACCCTGGCGGACGGCCGGCGACACGGTCGAGCGGATCGAGCAGCTGGCGCTGGCGCTGGTGTCCGGCGCCGCGGCTTGCGATCCCGCATGGACGCGCACCGCCGCGGTGCTGGATTGGATCGGGCGCGAGCTGCGTCCGGCCATCGAGGCGAGCGGCGACGCCGAGCTTGCGGCCCTCCTCGCCGGTCTCGACGGCCGCTTCGTCGCGCCCGGACCCTCCGGCGCTCCCAGCCGCGGCCGCCCCGACGTGCTGCCCACGGGACGCAACTTCTTCGCCGTCGACCTGCGCGCGGTGCCGACCGAATCGGCGTGGCGCATCGGCCGGCTCGCCGCCGAGCGGCTGGTGGAAAGCTTTTGGCAAGAGGAGGGCGAGTGGCCGCGCTCGATCGCGCTCTCCGCCTGGGGCACCTCCAACATACGCACCGGCGGCGACGACGTCGCGCAGGCGCTGGCGCTGATCGGCGCGCGTCCGCTGTGGGAGGCCGGTTCCGGCCGCGTCACCGGCTTCGCCGTCATCCCGCTGTCGGAGCTGCAGCGGCCGCGCGTCGACGTGACCTTCCGCGTCTCCGGATTGTTTCGCGACGCCTTCCCGACCCAGATGGACCTGATCGACAGCGCGGTGCGCGCGGTGGCGGCGCTCGAGGAGCCGGACGACGCCAACCCGATCGCCGCCGCCGTGCGCAAGCGCGCCGGCGAACTGGAAGCGCAAGGCATGCCGGCTGCGGCAGCGGCGCGCCGTGCCTCCCACCGGATATTCGGCTCGAAGCCGGGCGCCTATGGCGCCGGGCTGCAGGCGCTGATCGACGAAGCCGGCTGGAACACGCGCGGCGACCTCGCCGACGCGTACCTCGCGTGGGGCGGTTACGCCTACGGCAGCGGCAGCGAGGGCGACGCCGCGCGCGGCGATCTGGCGGAACGGCTGTCAGGCGTCGAGCTGGTGGCGCAGGCGCAGGACAACCGCGAGCACGACATCCTCGATTCCGACGATTACTATCAGTTCATGGGCGGGCTGGCGGCGACCGTGGAGACTTTGCGCGGGCGCGCGCCGCGCATCGCGCATATCGACACGTCGCGCCCGGAGGCGCCGGTTGCCCGGCCGCTCGCGCAGGAGATCGCGCGGGTCGTGCGCGGGCGCGCGGCCAATCCGAAGTGGATCGCCGGCGTGATGCGGCACGGCTACAAGGGCGCGTTCGAGATCGCCGCCACCGTCGACTACCTGTTCGGCTTCGCCGCCAGCACCGACGCGGTCGGCGACCACCACTTCGACCAGTTGTTTGCCGCCTATATCGCGGACGAGCGCGTGCGCGGCTTCATGCAGGACGTCAATCCGGCGGCGCTGCGGGAGACCGCGGCGCGCTTCGCCGAAGCGATGCGGCGCGGCCTCTGGCGCCCGCGCTCCAACCGCGCCGCCGACCTCATCCGCGAGCTGCTCGACCAGGGTCCGCAACAGCCCGTCCGCGACTTGGAAAGTGTCTTGGCACAGTAACCGTCATGCCCGCGCTCCTCGCCGGCATCCACGTCTTGCTTTGTGACCAGAAAAAAAGACCTAGATGGCCGGGACGAGCCCCGGCCATGACGGGGAATAGGAGAGAGAGAGTCGCATGACTGAGCAGCCAATGGACGAGGGCGCACTCAACGCGCGCCATGCCGAGAAGATGCGCAAGCACAAGGCGGCGCGCGACAAGATCATGGCGACCAAGAGCGGCGACAAGGGCCTGCTGATCGTCAACACCGGCGCCGGCAAGGGCAAGACCTCGGCCGCGCTCGGCATGGTGTTTCGTCACGTCGGCCACGACATGCCGGTGGCGGTGGTGCAGTTCATCAAGTCGTCGAGCTGGGATACCGGCGAAGCGAAGCTGCTGGCGCGGTTTCCCGATCTGGTCACGCTGCACATCATGGGCGAGGGCTTCACCTGGGAGACGCAGGATCGCGCCCGCGACATCGCCGCCGCACGCGCCGCGTGGGAACGCGCCAAGGAGCTGATCCTCGACGACGAGCACCTGCTGGTGCTGCTCGATGAGCTCAACATCGTGCTGCGCTACGAGTACCTGCCGGTGGACGAGGTTGTGGCGTTCCTGCGCGAGCAAAAGCCGGCGGGCAAGCACGTCGTCGTCACCGGCCGCAACGCGCCGGCGGCGCTGATCGAGATCGCCGACCTGGTCACCGAGATGACGCTGGTGAAGCATCCGTTCCGGCAGGGCGTGAAGGCGCAGAAGGGGATCGAATTCTGATGCCGCGCACGCCGGCGCTGATGATCCAGGGCACCGGCTCCAATGTCGGCAAGTCCACGCTGGTGGCGGGGCTCGCGCGCGCGCTGGTGCGGCGGGGCTTAAGGGTGATGCCGTTCAAGCCGCAGAATATGTCCAACAATGCCGCGATCGCCGCGGAGGGCGGCGAGATCGGGCGCGCCCAATGGGTGCAGGCGCGGGCCGCGCGGGTGCCGCCGAGCGTGCACATGAACCCGGTGCTGCTGAAGCCGCACAGCGATACCGGATCGCAGCTCATCGTGCACGGAACACGCGTCGGAACACTGGCGGCAAGTGGCTATTCTGAGCGGAACAAGCATTGTTCTTCCGCTATTTCCGAGAGTTTCCGGCGCATGGAACGCGACGCCGACATCGTGCTGGTGGAGGGGGCGGGGAGCCCGGCCGAGATCAACCTGCGCGCCGGCGACATCGCCAATATGGGCTTCGCCACCAGCGCCGAGGTGCCGGTGGTGCTGTGCGGCGACATCGACCGGGGAGGGGTGATCGCCAGCCTGGTCGGCACCCATGCGGTGCTCGATCCGGCCGATCGGGCGCAGATAAAAGCCTTCATGATCAACAAGTTCCGCGGTGACCCGGCGCTGTTTGCGGACGGCCTGACGGCGATTGAGCGCCGCACCGGCTGGCCCTCGCTGGGCGTGCTGCCGTGGCTGCCGCAGGCCGCTTGGCTGCCGGCCGAAGACGCGCTCGACCTGGAGCGCCGGGGCGAGGGAAGGGCCGGGACGTTGCGGATCGCGGTGCCGATGCTGTCGCGCATCGCCAACTTCGACGATCTCGACCCGCTCGCCGCCGAGCCCTCGGTCGAGGTCATTTTCGTGCGGCCGGGCGAGGCTTTGCCCGAAGGTATTTCGGTCGTGATCGTGCCCGGCTCGAAGTCGACGCTGGGCGATCTCGCCTTCCTGCGGGCGCAAGGCTGGGACATCGACATCGCCGCCCATGTCCGCCGCGGCGGCCATGTGCTGGGCTTGTGCGGCGGCTACCAGATGCTGGGCCGCAGCGTGTCCGATCCGGCCGGGCTCGACGGCGTTGCCGGTGAGGCGCAAGGGCTTGGTCTGCTTGACGTTTCGACCGTGATGGCGGGCGACAAGTCGACCCGCGCGGTGACGGCGCGCCACTGCGCCAACGGCATGGCGGTTCATGGCTACGAGATCCATCTCGGCCGCACCGAGGGGCCGGATTGCGCCCGGCCGGTGCTGACCATCGACGGACGGGCGGACGGGGCGACCTCGCCGGACGGGCGGGTTCTGGGGACCTACGTGCCCGGGCTTTTCGCATCCGACGCATTCCGCTCCG
>DASWSO010000064.1:0-3174 GCA_036402635.1 Xanthobacteraceae bacterium | reverse complement strand
CTGCGGTCCCCCCGGCGCAGCGTCCCGCCGCACCGGAGCAGCGAGTGAGCCCGCCACCGGCAGCCGCGCCGAGCGCACCTTCCACGCAACAGCAACAGCGCCCTGAACCGCGCACCGCCCCGGGCGCCGCTCCGGCCGACGCGCCCGCCCCTGCGCCGCGCGCACCTGCGGCGACGCAGCAGGCTCCGGCGGCGACGCCGCCAGCAGCAACCCAGCAGCCCGGCACGCCGCCGGCCATCCAGCGCCGCAGCGCTCCTGCTGCAACGCCGGCGCCCGCAGCCGCGCCTTCGGTAACCACGCCGCAATCGGCCACACCGCCAGCTGCCACGGCTCCCAGCACGGCCGCACCGGCCGCGACGGCACCCGCCGCCCCTGCTCCGGCGGCAACCGCACCGGCCGCAACCGCACCGGCAACCACCGGACCAGCCGCAGCCGCGCCTGCTCCCACCACTCCGGAGCAGGCCAACATCCGCGGCATGGAACAGCTGCGCAGTACCCGACAAGAGGTGCAGGAAGGCGGCCGAACGATCATTCGCGAGCCAGGCCGCACGATCATCCGGGAGGGCGATCGTACGATCATCCGTCACAACGAGACGGACCGCTTCCGCGTCAATGCGCGTGACGTCTCCGTCCAGCGTCGCGGCAGCGAAACGGTGACCACGATCATCCGACAGGACGGCTCTCGGATCATCAGCACGGTCGATGAGGGCGGACGCCTGCTGCGCCGCATGCGGCGTGATCAGAGCGGCCGCGAGGTCATCATCATCGACAGCGCGCCGCGCGGGCCGGGTTTCGACGCTCGCGTGTTCGTCAACGTGCCGCCGCCGGTGATCCGCATGCCGCGCGAGCGTTACATCGTCGAGGCCGAAGACGCCAACGAGGAGATGATCTACGAGACGCTGATCGCACCGCCGGTGGAGCGCATCGAGCGCCGCTATTCGCTCGATGAGATCCGCTACAGCCCGGGTCTGCGCGATCACATGCGGCGCGTCGACGTGAACACCGTCACGTTCGAAACCGGATCTTGGGAGATCACGCAGGATCAGGCGCCGCGGCTTGGCGTGATTGCCAACGCCATCCGGCGCGCGATCGAGCGCAACCCGCGCGAGGTGTTCCTCATCGAGGGCCATACCGATGCGGTGGGCGCGGACGTGGACAACCTTTCGCTGTCCGACCGGCGGGCAGAATCCGTTGCCGTATTGCTCGGTGACCACTTCCAGGTTCCGCCGGAAAACCTGACCACACAGGGCTACGGCGAACAGTATCTGAAGGTGCCCACCGACGGGCCGGAACGGCAGAACCGCCGCGTCACTGTGCGTCGCATCACTCCGCTGCTGGCTGAACAAAGCGATCAGCGGGCCCGCTAACCGCGGAACACCGGGGCGCTCGCTGCTGTTACTACGGCATGTCGAGCGCCTCGGACCGCGTCTGGGACATCATCGAAAAGGTCGGCGTCTGCATGCTGACCACGCACTCCGCGGACGGGCTTCGCGCCCGCCCGCTGGAAGCGCGCCCGAACCGAGATGCAGAAACGATCTGGTTCGTCACCGATGTGCGCGGCCGCAAGGACGACGAGGTCGGCGAGGATGCGAACGTCTGCCTGATCTTCATCGATCACGCCGACAAGGCGTATCTCTCGATCACCGGCACCGCCTCTGTGCGGACGGATCCGGCCAAGGTTGCTGAAATCTGGAAAAAGACCGACGACGTCTGGTGGCCCGGCGGCCCCGACGATCCGAACGTGCTGGTTCTTGAGTTTCAGCCGCGCGTCGCCGAACTGTGGGACGGTCCGGCAAGCCAGGCGGTCGCCGCCTTCGAGTTCGCCAAGGCGCGCGCCACCGGCACCAAGCCCAAACTCGGCGAGAACCGCAAGGTGACGGTGCCGCTGCGGTGAGCGGCACCATCTCATTCCATAATCGTTAGAGCTTCAGCTTGCGCTTTCGCTGGCCGAGGGTGCGCAGCCGCAGCGCGTTGAGCTTGATGAAGCCCGCCGCATCGCGGTGGTCGTAGGCGACCGCGCCCTCTTCGAAGGTCACGAGCTCCTGGTCGTAGAGCGAATAGGGGCTCTCGCGGCCGACCACGGTGGCATTGCCCTTGTAGAGCTTGAGCTTGACGCGGCCGGTGACGAACTCCTGCGACTTGTCGATCGCGGCCTGCAGCATTTCGCGCTCCGGCGCGAACCAGAAGCCGTTGTAAACGAGCTCGGCATATTTCGGCATCAGCTCGTCCTTGAGATGCGCCGCGCCGCGGTCGAGCGTGATCGACTCGATGCCGCGATGCGCCGCCCACAGGATGGTGCCGCCCGGCGTCTCGTACATGCCGCGTGACTTCATGCCGACGAAGCGGTTTTCGACCAGATCGAGCCGGCCGATGCCGTTGGCGCGGCCGAGCTCGTTGAGCTTTGCGAGCAGGGTCGCGGGCGACAGCTTCTTGCCGTCGATTGCGGTCGCATCGCCGCGCTCGAAATCGATGGTGATGTAGGTCGGCTTGTCCGGCGCGCTCTCCGGATCGACGGTGCGCGAGTAGACGTAGTCCGGCACTTCCTGCGCCGGATCCTCCAGCACCTTGCCTTCCGACGAGGCGTGCAAGAGGTTCGCATCGACCGAGAACGGCGCGTCGCCGCGCTTGTCCTTGGCGATCGGAATCTGGTGCTGCTCGGCGAACTCGATCAGCCTGGTGCGCGAGGTCAGATCCCATTCGCGCCACGGCGCGATCACGGTCACATCGGGCTTCAGCGCGTAATAGCCGAGCTCGAAACGCACCTGGTCGTTGCCCTTGCCGGTGGCGCCGTGCGACACCGCGTCGGCGCCGACCTTCTCGGCGATTTCGATCTGCTTTTTTGCGATCAGCGGCCGCGCGATCGAGGTGCCGAGCAGATACTGGCCCTCGTACAGCGCATTGGCGCGGAACATCGGGAAAACATAGTCGCGAACGAACTCCTCGCGCAGGTCCTCGATGAAGATGTTTTCCGGCTTGATGCCGAGCAGCAGCGCCTTGTTGCGCGCGGGCTCAAGCTCCTCGCCCTGGCCGAGGTCGGCGGTGAAGGTGACGACCTCGCAGCCGTAGGTGGTCTGCAGCCACTTCAGGATGATGGAGGTGTCGAGCCCGCCGGAATAGGCGAGGACGACCTTTTTGGGAGCGGTCTTGGAAGCCATGAAACCGCGCAATCCTACG
>DASWSO010000063.1:0-2270 GCA_036402635.1 Xanthobacteraceae bacterium | reverse complement strand
CGCTGAGGCGCTTCTCGAATCGAACGGCCGCGCTGCCGTCCTGGTAGTAGTCGGGAAGTCGCGCGATCTCGCTATAGCCGGCGCTGCGGTAAAGGTGCGCTGCGGCCGCATTGCTCTGCGCAACTTCGAGCCGCATGCGGCGGCAGCGCCGGCCGGCGGCCGCCCGTTCCGCCGCCGCCAGCAGATCGCTGCCGAGCCCGGCGCCGCGGCCATCGGCGGCGACCGCCAGCGAATAGAGCCGGCCGATATCGGAGCCGGCACGCACCAGCACCAGCACATAGCCGGCGACACGTCCGTCCTGCTCGGCGACGAGCACCACCTGACCGGCGCCAACCAACCGCTGGAAGCTGCGACGCGACAGGCGGTCGGTGCTGAATGCGTCGGTCTCCAGCGCCAGCAGCGCGTCGACGTCGTCGCTGTGCGCCTGCCGCAGCCGGGCGTAGGACCGGGGCGCGGGCTGCGCGAGCGCGGCAGACTGGTTCCGAGGCAACATCGCGAGGGCAGCTTCCGGGACAAGTCGCCAGCTTGATTGCGAGCCGGATCAATGCTTACCGGCTCCGCCATGACCACGGCAATCCGTTTCGCCCTGCCGGCGCAAATATCCCGGCGGCGGTGCATTTCTGTTGCGCTGCTGCTCGCCGCTGCTTGCGGCGACGCGCAAGCCGCCTCGGCACTGCCGGGCGCGACCATGGGTTGGCCGTGGGCGCTGCCGTTTGCCGGCCTGCTGCTGACGATCGCGACCGGCCCGCTGCTGTTCCGTCACGTCTGGCACCATCACTACGGCAAGATCGCCCTGGGCTGGAGCCTCGCCACGCTCGCTGCGGTGGCGGTTGTCTATGGCGCCGGCGCCGCCTGGCAGGCATTCGTGCACGCGATCGCGGCCGAGTTCCTGAGCTTCATCGTGGTGCTGTTCGCGCTGTACACCGTCGCCGGCGGCATCCTGATCACCGGGAGCCGGCGCGGTACGCCGGCAAACAACACCATTCTGCTGGCGATCGGGACCGGTCTCGCGAGCTTCGTCGGCACCACCGGGGCCGCCATGATCCTGATCCGGCCGCTGCTGCGCGCCAACGAGGGCCGCTATTACCGGGCGCATACGGTGGTGTTTTTCATCTGGCTGGTCGCCAATATCGGCGGCGCGCTCAGCCCGCTCGGCGATCCGCCGCTGTTCGTCGGCTTTCTGCGCGGGGTGGATTTCTTCTGGCCGGCGCAGAACCTGCTGTTGGAGACCGTGCTCGTCGCCGCGCTGGTGCTCGGGATGTTCTTCGCCATCGAGACCGTGCTGTACCGGCGCGAGCGCCGGGGAGGGCGCACCGTCGACTCGCCGGCGCCGGTGCCGATGGGCGTGCGCGGCTTGGTCAACCTCGTGCTGCTTGTCGGCGTGATCGGCTGCATCCTCGGCTCGGCACTTTGGAAGCCGGGCATCGCGGTGACGGTGTTTGGCACCACGCTCGAGCTGCAGAATCTCGCCCGGGACGCTGCGTTGGTGCTGATCGGCCTGGCCTCGCTGTGGTTGACCCCGGAGGAGCACCGCGCCGCCAACGGGTTTCGCTGGGATCCGATGCAGGAAGTGGCGATCCTGTTCGCCGCGATCTTCGTGTGCATCATTCCGGTGCTGGTGATGCTGGATGCCGGGCCGAACGGCGCCTTCGCGTCGCTGATCCGGCTCGTCTCCGCGCCCGACGGACGCCCGAACGATTTCGCCTATTTCTGGCTCACCGGCGCGCTCTCGGCGTTTCTCGACAACGCCCCGACCTACCTCGTGTTTTTCGAGCTGGCCGGCGGTGACGCGGCGCGGCTGACCGGGCCGCTCGCCTCCACTCTCGCGGCCATTTCTATGGGCGCGGTCTACATGGGCGCACTCACCTATATCGGGAACGCGCCCAACTTCATGATCTACGCCATCGCCACCGAGCGCGGCATCGCGATGCCGAGCTTCTTCACCTATCTCGGTTATGCGCTGCTGGTGCTGGGGCCGGTGTTCGTGCTCGTCAGCTTCATTTCCTTCTGGTAACGGCGCTCACTTCGGAACTCGCCGAAGCGTCGGTCTTTGGCGATCCGCCTCCGCTCCGGCACACCTCGCGCGCATGATCGACTGGTTCCAAATCGCGGCGGTGGCCGCCGCCTTCGTTCTGGCGGGCCTGGTCAAAGGCGTGATCGGCATGGGGCTGCCGACCGTCGCCATGGGCCTGCTCGGCCTGGCCATGCCGCCGGCGCAGGCCGCCGCGCTGCTGCTGATCCCATCGTTCGTCACCAATGTGTGGCAGTTC
>DASWSO010000062.1:0-14081 GCA_036402635.1 Xanthobacteraceae bacterium | reverse complement strand
ACGGCGCAGCTGTTGGCGACGATCGCACGGCTGCCGCACGGCGCCGTGGTGCTGCCGGGGCTCGACACCGCGCTCGACGATCCATCCTGGGGACTGATCGCCGAGACCGGCGACAGCCTCGTGCCTGCCGTCACGCATCCGCAATTCGCCATGCACGGATTCCTTGCGCAGCTCGGGCTGCATCGCGAGGAGGTCGTGCCGCTCGGCGACAGAGACGGCGCCCGTGAGCGGCTGGTCTCGGAAGCTTTGCGGCCGGCGGCCGCGACCGAACGCTGGAGCGAGCGGCTGCCCGCCGAAGTGGTCGCGGGCGCGCTGCGGAACGTCAGCCTGATCGAAGCCGCCAATGCCGAGGAAGAAGCGCTCGCCATCGCGGTGGCGCTGCGCGAGGCGCTGGAGACCGAAGGCGCGCGCGCCGCGCTGGTCACGCCGGATCGCGGGCTGGCGCGCCGCGTCATCGCGGCGCTGGCGCGCTGGCATATCCGGGCCGACGACTCGGCCGGCGAAGCGCTCGCCGACACGCCGGCCGGCGTGTTTGCGAGGCTGGTGGCGGACGCGGTGCTCGGCAGGCTGCAGCCGGTGCCGCTGCTGGCGCTGCTCAAGCATCCGCTGCTGCGCCTTGACGACGACGGCGACGCGCAGGCCCGCGCCGTCTCGGTGCTGGAACGTGCGCTGCTGCGCGGCCCGCGGCCGCTGTCCGGGTCCGCCGGGCTGATGGAGGCGATGGCATCGTTCCGGAAGAACCAGCCGGACCTGCATCGGCGCGATTCGCGCCGGCAGCTGGATCATGCCGCCGTGGACAAGGCGGCCGATCTGGTGGAACGACTCGCGGCCGCGATCGCGCCGCTCGAAACGATCGCCGGCTCCTTCGCCGGCATTGCCAAGCGGCACCGCGAGGTGCTGGTCGCGCTCGCCGGCGACGAGGGCGCGTTTTCGGCGAATCCGGACGATGGCGCGGAACTCCTGCTGCAAGTGTTCGACGCGATCGAAGACTCGGCCGCGGCGCATTCGCTGCAGATCCGGCCGGCCGAGTACCTCGAGACCTTCGCCAGCGCGATTGCCGACCGCGTGCGGCAGCGGCCGGCGGCCCCCAGCGCGCGGGTCAGCATCTACGGCCTGCTGGAAGCGCGGCTGCAGCATGTCGACCGGATCGTGCTCGGCAGTCTGGTCGAGGGTACCTGGCCGCCGCAGACCCGCTCGGATCCGTGGCTCAGCCGACCAATGCGGCGGGAGCTGGGACTGGATCTTCCCGAGCGGCGCATCGGCCTGAGCGCGCACGATTTCGCGCAGGCGCTGGGCGCGCGCGAAGTCGTGCTCAGCCGTGCCGACAAGATCGCCGGCGCGCCGACCGTTCCGTCGCGCTTCCTGCAGCGGCTCGCGGCCGTCTCGGGCGAGCCGTGGAACGCGGTCCGCGCCGCCGGCCGCCGCTACGTCGAGCTGGCCCGCAGCCTCGATCATCCGCAGGCGCCGCAGCCGATCGCCGCGCCGGAGCCGAAGCCGCCGCGGGCGGCGCGGCCGCTGCGGCTGAGCATCACCGAGATCGAGGATTGGACGCGCGATCCCTACACCATCTATGCGCGGCATGTGTTGCGGCTGGCGCCGCTGGACGACGTCGACGCCCCGATCGGGGCGCGCGACCGCGGCACCGCCATTCACGCCGCGATCGAGGAATTCACCAGGCGTTTCGCCGATGCGCTGCCGGACGATCCCGTCGGCGAGCTTCTGGCGATTGGCCGCCGGCGCTTCGCGCCGCTCGAGGCCTTTCCGGAGGCACGGGCGTTCTGGTGGCCGCGCTTCGAGCGGATCGCCGCCTGGTTCGCCGATTGGGAGAGCGAGCGGCGCGCCGGCGTTGCCGCCATCCACACCGAGCTGCATGGCGAGCTCGAGCTTCCACTCGGCGAGCGCATCTTCAAGCTGGTCGGACGCGCCGACCGGATCGAGCGCCGCAGCGACGGCGCTTACCTGCTGCTCGACTACAAGACCGGCAAGGCGCCGACCGCCACCCAGGTGCTGTTGGGATTTTCGCCGCAGCTGACGCTCGAAGGCGCGATCCTGCGGAACGGCGGTTTCAAGGAAATTCCGGGCGGCGGCTCGGTGGCCGGCATGGCCTATGTGCAATTGCGCGGCGGCGATCCGCCGGGCGAAGAATGCGAGGTCAAGCCGAAGAACGGCCGTGTCGATCCGGACGCGGAGGCCGACAAGGCGCTGCAGAAGCTGCGTCGCCTCGCCGCCAGGTTCGAGGACGAGAACGAGCCGTACCGCGCGCTGATCCACTCCGCCTCGCGCAAGCACTACGGCGATTACGACCATCTGGCGCGGGTGAAGGAGTGGTCGGCGACGCGCGACGACGCCGAGGCGGGACCTCCGTCATGAGCAGCCTCGAGATCACGCCCGACCTGGTGGCGGCGCAAATCGCCGCCTCCGATCCGAACACCTCCGCCTGGGTGTCGGCGAATGCCGGCTCCGGCAAGACCCATGTGCTCACCCAGCGGGTGATCCGGCTGCTGCTCGACGGCGTCGATCCCGCCAAGATCCTGTGCCTCACCTTCACCAAGGCGGCGGCCGCCAACATGGCCAACGGCGTGTTCAAGACGCTCGCCGCCTGGACCGCTCTCGACGACGCGGCGCTCGACGAGGCGATCCGCCGCGCCGAGGGACGCCGTCCGAACGCGCAGCGGCGGCTGCGCGCGCGCCGGCTCTTTGCCGAGGCGCTGGAGACGCCGGGCGGGCTCAAGGTGCAGACCATCCACGCCTTCTGCACCGGGCTGCTGCATCAATTCCCGTTCGAGGCGGACGTGGCGGCGCGCTTCGAAGTGCTGGACGAGCGCTCCGAAGCCGAGACGATCGACGGCATCCGGCTCGACGTGCTGCTGCAAGCCGCCGGGGCGCCGGACTCGCCGCTCGGGCGCGCGCTGCAGACCGCAATCGTGGCCGCGGCCGACACCACGTTTGCGGATGTGCTGCGCGAGGCGATCCGCCAGCGCGACGCGATCGAAGGCTGGGTCCAGCGCACCGGCAGCGTCGAGGCCGCCATCGCCGAGCTTTCCGGCAGGCTCGGCGTCGCGGCAGACGACACGGTGGAACGCGTGGAAGCAGAGTTCCTCAAGAGTCCATTCCTTGCGGCCGGCGTGTGGCCGGTGCTGAAGGCCGCATTGCAGGCCGGCAGCAAGTCCGATCGCGACCATGTGGCCCGGCTCGAGAAGGCCCGCGCCGGCACCGGCTGGCCGAACATCGAATCCTACCTGCGCATATTCTGCACCAACGAGCTCAACCCGCGGAAAACTCCGTTTACTAGCGCGTTCCGCGACGCCGATCCTGACCTGCACGAGCGGTTGCTGCAGGAGCAGGCGCGCGTGTGCGCGCTGCTGGACCGCCGCCGCGCCATCCGCCTGCGCGACCGCAGCGCCGCGCTCGTCACCATCGCCGACGAGGTGATCCGCCGCTATCGCACCCAGAAGGACCGGCGCGGCCTGCTCGACTACGACGACCTGATCGACAAGACGCTGGCGCTGCTGTCGGCCGGAAGCGCCGCGCAGTGGGTGATGTACAAGCTCGACCTCGGCATCGATCACGTGCTGATCGACGAGGCGCAGGATACCAGCCCGAAGCAGTGGGAGGTGATCCGGCGGCTGACCGCCGAGTTCACCGCCGGCGAAGGCGCGCGCGGCGACACCCGGCGCAGCATCTTCGCGGTCGGTGACGAGAAGCAGTCGATCTACTCGTTCCAGGGCGCGGCGCCGCACCGCTTCGACGAGATGCGCACCCACTACGAGCGCGAGCACGAGGCGAGCGGGCTGAATTTCACCAAGCAGCCGCTGAAATATTCGTTCCGCTCATCGCCGGACGTGCTCGGCGCCGTCGACAAGGTGTTCGGGCGCGAGCCGGCCTATCGCGGGTTGACCACCGATCCGGTCGCGACCGTGCACCAGGCGGTGCGCCGCACCGCGCCGGGCTGCGTCGACGTCTGGTCGCTGATGCAGCCGGATGCCAAGCCCGAGCCGGACGCCTGGGATGCGCCGTTCGACGCGGTGTCGGAGCACAGCCCGCAGACCAAGCTTGCCCGCCGCATCGCCGAGCATATCCGCGCGTCGATTGCGCGCGGCGAACGCGTGGAATTGACCGGGGGGCGCATGCGCCCGGGCGACGTGCTGGTGCTGGTGCGCCAGCGCGGCACCCTGTTCGAGGCGATCATCCGCGCCCTCAAGGACGCGCAGGTGGAGGTCGCCGGCGCCGACCGGCTGGTGCTCACCGAGCACATCGCCGTGATGGACCTGCTTTCGCTCGCCGACGCGCTGCTGCTGCCGCAGCACGATCTCGCGCTCGCGGAGGTGCTCAAGAGCCCGCTGTTCGGGCTCAACGACGATGACCTGTTCGCGCTCGCCTGGCAGCGCTCCGGCACCTTGCGGCAATCGCTGCATGCACACGCCGCCGACGACCCGCGCTTCGCCGCAACCGCCGCCGCGCTGCAAGCACTGGCCGAAAAGGCGGTCCGGCAGTCGCCGTTTGCGTTTTACGCGGAACTCCTCGGCGCCGGGCAAGGGCGCCGCAAGATGCTGGCGCGGCTGGGCGCCGAGGCGGCCGATGCGCTCGACGAATTCCTCGCGCTGGCGCTCGAATACGAGCGGCGGCATGTGCCCTCGCTGCAAGGTTTCGTCGCCTGGATGCGCGCCGCGCCGGCGGAGGTGAAGCGCGACATGGACATCGTGCGCGACGAGGTGCGCGTGATGACGGTGCACGGCGCCAAGGGTCTGGAGGCGCCGATCGTCATTCTTGCCGACACCACCACGCCGCCGCGCGGCCCGCGCGACGCCCCGCTGCTGAAGCTCGGCGTGCCGGGATCGGATGACGATGCCGGCGTGCCGCTGGTATGGGTGAGCGCGCAGAAGAACGACGTCGCCTGCGTCACCGAGGCGCGCGCTCGCTCGCGCACGGCCGCCGAGGAGGAGCATCGCCGGCTGCTCTATGTCGCCATGACGCGCGCCGCCGACCGCCTGATCGTGTGCGGCTACGAGGGCATGCAGAGGAAGCCGGAGGGCTGCTGGTATCAGCTGGTGCAGGACGCACTCGTCTCCGAGGCACAGGAACTCGCCGCGGGCGAAGACAAGGTCTGGCGCTGGCAGAAATCGCAAGCCGATCCGGTCGCGGACGCGGCCGCCCCCGCGCAGCCGCAAACCGTACCGGCGAACCCTCCGGATTGGCTGACCCAGCCGGCCGCGGCTGGCGCGCAGGCACCGCCGGTGCTGATGCCGTCGCGCGCCGGCGCGCCGCGCGCGATGGACGAGGCGCGCAAGCGCGCATTTGCGCGCGGCCGCGTTGCGCATCGGTTGCTGCAGGCGTTGCCCGAGCTCGCGCCCGAGCGCCGCAGCGAGGCGGCGGAACTCTTCCTCTCCCGCCAGCCGGAGATCGAAGCGGCCGATCGTGCTGCGCTGCTGCGGCAAACGTTAGCGCTGATCGAGGATGCCGCGTTCGCGCCGCTGTTCGCGCCGGGCTCACGCGCGGAAGTGCCGATCGTCGGCCGCGTCCGCACCGCCGCCGGCGTGCAGCCGGTGTCCGGGCAGATCGACCGGCTGGCGTTGACGCCAGCTGGCGTGCTGATCGCCGACTTCAAGACCGACCGCGCGGCGCCCGCACGCCTCGCCGATGTTCCGCGCGACTACGTCACCCAGCTCGCGCTCTACCGCGCCGTGCTGGAGCGGCTCTATCCGGGCCGCGTGATTCGCTGCGCGCTGGTCTGGACGCAGGCGCCGGCGCTGATGGAACTTCCCGCAACTGCACTGGATGCCGCGCTTTCTCACCTTGGCGTGACGCCGCTTGACGCTCTGCCGCGCGCTTCCTAGCTTCGCTTCATGTTTCGCCGCGGACGCCGCACGGCGCGCGGGCCAACCAGGAGATGCAGATGGCCGTAGGCAAGGTATCGGACGCCACTTTCGAAGCGGAAGTCCTGCAATCCACCGAGTCGGTCGTGGTCGACTTCTGGGCCGAGTGGTGCGGACCGTGCCGCATGATCGCGCCGGCGCTCGACGAGATCGCGGCCACGATGCAAGGCAAGGTCAAGATCGTGAAGCTCAATGTCGACGAGAATCCGGCGACCGCCTCGAAGTACGGCGTGATGTCGATTCCGACGCTGATGCTGTTCAAGAACGGCGAGCTCGCCTCGCGCCAGGTCGGCGCGGCGCCGAAGCAGAAGCTGGAGCAGTGGATCAGCGGCGCGGCCTGACTGAGAAAAGCCCGGATTGAGCTGTGCTCATCCGGGCTACTTTTTTAGCTCTTACCCGAGCGCGGCGCCGTTCGCCGCCAGCACGTCGCCGGCGAGATAGAGCGAGCCGGTGATCAGCACGCGCGGCGGCGGGTCGAGCCCGAGCTGCGCGATCCGCGCCAGCGCATCGGCCACGCTGGCGCGCGCATCGGCCGCAATGCCGACGCGGCGCGCCGCGTCGGCGATGGCGTCGGGCGAGCGCCCCTTCTCCTGTCCGGGAATCGGCACGCCGATGACGCGCCGCGCCAGCCCGGCGAAGTTGCGCAGGAAGCCCTCGACGTCCTTGGTCTCCAGCATGCCGACGATCAGGATCAGCGGCCGCGACAGGCGTTCCTCCAGGTCCGCCAGCGCCGCCGCGATGGCGCGGCCGGCACCGGCATTGTGGCCGCCGTCGAGCCACAGGTCGCTGCCGGGTGGCGCCAGCACCGTCAGCGCTCCGGTCTGCAGCCGCTGCAGGCGCGCCGGCCATTCGGCGCTGCCGAGCCCGGCCTCGTAAGCCGCGATCGGCAGCCGCCAATCCGGCAGCGCGCGCAGCGTGGCGATGGCGAGCCCGGCGTTCTCGAACTGATGCCGGCCGGCGAGACGCGGCGCCGGCAGGTCGAGCAGGCCCTCGTCGTCCTGATACACCAGCCGGCCGCGCTCCTCGCCGACGGTCCAGTCCTCGCCCGCGATCCGGAGCGGCGCGCGCACGCGTTGCGCGGCGCGCTCGATCACCGCCAGCGCCTCGCCCGGCTGCGGGGCGATCACGGCCGGCACGCCGGATTTGAGGATCCCGGCTTTCTCGGCGGCGATCATCGCCACCGTGTCGCCGAGGAATTCCAGGTGGTCGAGCGAGACCGGCGCGATCACGCTCGCCGCCGGGCGCTCGATCACGTTGGTGGCATCGAGCCGGCCGCCGAGCCCGACTTCCAGCAACAGCACGTCGGCCGGATGGCGGGAGAACAGCAGCAGCCCCGCCGCGGTGGTGATCTCGAACACGGTGATCGGCGCGTCGCCGTTCAGCGTCTCGCATTCGGTGAAAACCGCGGCCAGCTCGGCGTCGTCAACCAGCCGGCCGCCGCCCGGCGCGCCGATCCGGAACCGCTCGTTCAGACGCATCAGATGCGGCGAGGTGTAGACATGCACCCGCTTGCCGGCGGCTTCCAGAATCGCGCGCAGGAACGCGATGGTGGAGCCCTTGCCGTTGGTGCCGCCGACATGAATCACCGGCGGCAGCCGCTGCTCCGGATGATCGAGCCGGTCGAGCAGCCGTTGCATGCGCTCGAGCGACAGATCGATCTTCTTCGGATGCAGCGCCAGCAGACGCGCCAGGGTGGCGTCGAGTGCGCTCATGAGCCGGACGCAACCATGCGGGCCGCCTTCAGCCGGCCGCGCCGGCCGCTGCCGCTTCGAGCGGAGCGCTCAGCTCCACCGGCGCCGAGGCCACAGGAGCCGCGGGCGCCTTGCTGAGCACCCGACAGACGCGCGAGAGCACGGCACGCAATTGGTGGCGGTGCACGACCATGTCGATCATGCCGTGATCGAGCAGGTATTCGGCGCGCTGGAATCCTTCGGGAAGCTTCTCGCGGATGGTCTGCTCGATCACCCGCGGGCCGGCGAAGCCGATCAGCGCGCCCGGCTCCGCGATATGCAGGTCGCCGAGCATCGCATAGGAGGCGGTGACGCCGCCGGTGGTCGGATTGGTGAGCACGACGATGTAGGGCTTGCCGGCCTCGCGCAGCATCTGCACCGCCACGGTGGTGCGCGGCATCTGCATCAGCGACAGGATTCCTTCCTGCATGCGGGCGCCGCCGGAGCTGACGAACAGGATGAAAGGGGTCTGCTTCTCGACCGCGGTCTCGAACCCGCGGACCACCGCCTCGCCGGCCGCCATACCGAGCGAGCCGCCCATGAAGTCGAAGTCCTGCACCGCCGCCACCACCGGCAGCGCGTCGAGCTCGCCGTAGGCGACCTTGATCGCGTCCGCCATGCCGGTCTTGGCGCGCGCATCCTTCAGCCGGTCGATGTAGCGGCGCTCGTCGCGGAACTTGAGCGGATCCACCGCCACTTCCGGTACCGCGATCTCCTCGTACTCGCCGCCGTCGAACAGCGCCTGCAGCCGCGCCGCCGCGCCCATGCGCATGTGGTAGTTGGAGCCCGGAATGACGAACTGGTTCGACTCCAGGTCCTTGTAGAACACCATCTGCCCGGTCTCCGGGCATTTGACCCAGAGATTCTCCGGAACCTCGCGCCGCAGGAACGAGCGGATTTTCGGGCGGACGACGTTGGAAATCCAATTCATCAAGGGCTCCGGTTCGGCCTCGAGCCGGCATGTAGCAATCGCATTGCGGCGAGAATAGACGGATGTGGCGCAAATCCACCGCCGGCGGACCACGCGATCGGCAATGATCCTGCCGACGAGGCGCGGCGGCGGCGATCAGTGGTCGCTGAAAGCGGCTTTCAACAGCCCGAGCTGGCGCTCGACCGGGTTGACGCCGGCGACCGGCGGCTGTTCCGGCGCGTGCAGGGTGATGTCGAGCCGGCGCACACGCGTCTCCATGCGGATCGAGCGCTCGACCAGCTCCTGCAGCCGCGGCGGCAGCGCCTGCACCATTTCGTCGTCGTGGCGCACCGGCGCGCCGATCTTCACCTTGATCTTTTCCTTGCGCGCCTGCGTCAGCGACATCTCGCCCTCGTTGACGGCGCGGTGCAGCAGCAGCCAGGAGGCGATCTGCATCAGCCGGGTGGTGAGGCGCATGCTCTCGGTGGCGTAGGCAAGCGCAGCCTGCCGCTGCAACTCCTTGGCCTCGCTGCGGCCGTCGCCGTCGAGATAGCTGGCGGTCTCCTCCACCAGCGCCATGCCCTCGCGAAACAGCGTCGCAAAGCTTTGCGACGCCGCCAACCGCTCGCCGAAGCGGACGGGTTCAAGCTCGATACGCGACCTGTCGGCCATAACGGATACGCCCCACGCACTCAACTCGGGATTTAACATGCGGCCGAACGGCCCGCCTGTCCAGCGGAAGCCGCGTCGGCGCGCGTGCGCAGCGCATCGCAAGGTCGGGGCCGCGGGTTTTTGCCCCGAAATGGCACAAAGCATAAAAAAGAGCCGCCTTGCGGCGGCTCGAAGTTGATAACAGGGAGGCGTCAAACAGAGTGGACAGGAGCCACTCGACGTCCAAAAGCTGGACGGCCTTAGTAATGCCCCAGAAAGCTTAATAAGCCGTTAAACGGGAGAACAAAGTCGCAGGCGCGGGACTATGTCTTAAAGAACGATTGCGCCGCGTCGCGCGAGGCCCGCTTGGCCTGCAGCGACGTTTCGAGCCGCGCCACCTCCGCGTGCAGCGCGGCGATGCGGTCCTGCAATTCCTCCACCGAAAGCAGCGCGAGATCCTGCCCGATCTCGTGCACCAGTTTCTTCTTCGGCGGGGCGTCGTCCTCGATCGACGGCATCGCGTTGGCTCCGGGCTGCGCGGCCGAAATCTAGCGACCGGACCGGCGGTTGTCACATCCGGGACGCTGCACTAGACCAGCAGCCGGCTGCACGAGGTGAGGCGCATGGCGAACCTGCCCGCGACGATGACGGCGATTGCGATCCGCGAGCCGGGGCCGCCCGACGTGCTGGTGCCGGAGCAGCGTCCGCTGCCGCGGCCCGGCAAGGGCGAAGTGCTGATCCGCGTCGCCGCCGCCGGCGTCAATCGCCCCGACGTGATGCAGCGCAAGGGGCTCTACCCTCCGCCGCCGGGCGCGCCGGACATTCCGGGGCTCGAGCTCGCCGGCGAGGTGGTGGCGCTGGGTGACGGCGTCACGCGCTGGAAGGAAGGCGACCGCGTGACCGCGCTGGTCGCCGGCGGCGGCTATGCGACCTACTGCGTGGCGCACGAGAGCAACGCGCTGCCGATCCCGAAAGGGCTGAGCGAGGTCGAGGCCGCGGCGATTCCGGAGACCTTCTTCACGGTGTGGTCGAACCTGTTCGAGCGCGGCGGCCTGAAGAGCGGCGAGACCGCGCTGATCCACGGCGGCACCTCCGGCATCGGCACCACCGCGATCCAGCTCGCCAAGGCGTTCGGCGCGCGGGTGATCACGACCGCCGGCTCGGACGAGAAGTGCGAAGCCGCGCGCAGGCTCGGCGCCGACGTGGCGGTGAACTACAAGACGCAGGATTTCGTCGCCATCACCAAGGAGGCGACCGGCGGCAAGGGCGCCAACGTCGTCCTCGACATGGTCGGCGGCGACTATATCGAGCGCAACTTCGAGGCTGCCGCGGTGGACGGGCGGATCGTGCAGATCGCTTTCCAGGGCAGCTCCAAGGCGACCGTCGACTTCCGCCGCCTGATGCTCAAGCGGCTGACCCACACCGGCTCCACCCTGCGGGCGCGCCCGGTGCACGAGAAAGCCGCCATCGCCCGCGCCGTGGAGGCGCAGGTCTGGCCTTTGCTTGCGGAAGGCAAGGTAAAGCCGGTGATCTTCCGCACATTCCCGCTCGAGCAGGCCGCGGCGGCGCATGCTTTGATGGAATCCAGCACGCATATCGGCAAGATCGTGCTCACGGTCTGAAGGTTTTCGGCCGGGTTTTGCCCTCCGCGGGCCGCGCCCTCGACCTTGCCCTTGCCGTTTTGCCCGGCTACTCATCGGTGAGGGCCGGCCGTCGGTGCCCGGGATCATCACGATTCGAGGTTTTCTTGCGTTTCCTGCGCGCTGCCTTTCCGCTGGCGATGCTTGTGCTTGCCACGCTCGGAATGACGCGCGCCGGCGCCGTCGACGCCATCAATGTCCGGCTCGACGCGGCCGCTATCGACCTCACCGACGCGATCGAGCGGCAGAAGACCGAGACCGACCGCATCCAGGTTTCCACCGCGCCCGGACCGGACGGCATCGTCCGCCGCATCGAGGTGCGGGCGCGCGAAGGCAGCACCAATTGGGCGGTGTTCGCGCTCGCCAATAACGGCGACGAGCAGGTCGACCGGCTGTTGGTGGCACCGCATTACCGCATGGTCGGCTCCGGCCTGATCTGGCCCGACCTCGGCCTCTCCCGCATCGTCACGGTGACGCCGAGCACCGGCGACCGCCCGGACCGGCAGGACACCGGCGGCAACGACGTCTTCCGCATCACGCTCGATCCCGGCACCATCATCACGTTCGTGCTGGAGCTGCGCACCGACCGGCTGCCGCAGCTCTATCTGTGGGAGCCGGACGCGTTCAAGGACAAGGTCAACAGCTTCACGCTCTACCACGGCATCGTCATCGGCATTGCCGGCCTGCTGGCTTTGTTCCTCACCATCCTGTTCGTGGTGAAGGGCAGCGTCATGTTCCCGGCGGCGGCCGCGCTGAGCTGGGCGGTGCTGACCTATATCGGCATCGACTTCGGCTTCTGGGGAAAGGTGTTCGACCTCTCCTCCGGGGTGGAGCGGGTTTGGCGCGCCGGCGGCGAGGCGATCCTGGCGGCGACGCTGCTCGTCTTCCTGTTCGCCTATCTCAACCTCAACCGCTGGCACGTGCGCTACGTCCACATCACCGGCGGCTGGCTGGTGTTTCTCGGGGCGCTGGTGGCGCTCGCCGTCTACGATCCGCCGGCCGCCTCCGGCATCGCCCGCATCTCGCTCGCCGCGGTGGCGGTGATCGGCTTCGCGCTGATCGTGTTCCTGGCCGCGCACGGCTTCGACCGCGCCGTGCTGCTGATCCCGACCTGGTTCCTGCTGGTGATCTGGGTGTTCGCGGCCGGGCTCGCGGTCACCGGCATCGTCACCAACGACATCGTCGGCCCGGCGCTGCTCGGCGGCCTGGTGCTGATCGTCATGTTGATCGGCTTCACCGTGATGCAGCACGCCTTCGCCGGCAGCGTCACCCAGAGCATCGTCTCCGACGTGGAGCGCCGCGCGCTGGCGCTGACCGGCGCCGGCGACATGATCTGGGACTGGGACGTCTCCGCCGACCTGGTGTTCACCAGCCCCGAGACCGAGCAACTGCTCGGGCTGCGCCGCGGCACGCTCGAAGGTCCTGCCGCCAAATGGGTGGAGGTGCTGCACCCGCAGGATCGCGACCGCTTCCGGGCCGCGCTCGACGGCGTGCTGGAGCAGCGGCGCGGGCGGTTGTTGCAGGACTTTCGCCTCCGCACCAATGACGGCCACTATCTCTGGTTCTCGCTGAAGGCGCGGCCGGTGGTCGGCTCCGACGGCGAGGTCGTTCGCCTGGTCGGCACCCTCACCGACGTGACCGAATTCAAGACCGCGTCCGAACGGCTGCTGCACGACGCCGTGCACGACCATCTCACCGGCCTGCCGAACCGCGAACTGTTCATGGACCGGCTGGAGGCGGCGCTCTCGTTCGCCAAGGCCGACACGCAGATCCGTCCGACCGTGATCGTCATCGACGTCGACCGCTTCAAGCAGGTCAACGATTCGGTCGGGCTCGCGGTCGGCGATTCGATCCTGCTGACGCTGGCGCGCCGGCTCGGCCGGCTGCTCAAGCCGCAGGACACGCTGGCGCGGCTCAATGCCGACCAGTTTGGGCTGCTGCTGCTGTCGGAGCGCGAGCCGGAGCGCATCACCGGCTTTGCCGACAACATCCGCCGGACGCTGCGCGCGCCGATCAGCTTCAACGACCGCGAGATCCTGCTCACCGCTTCGATCGGGCTCGCGCTGGTCGCCGGCGACCAGCAGCGGCGCGAGGAGTTCCTCAAGGACGCGGAACTCGCGATGTATCATGCCAAGCGCATGGGCGGCGATCGCATCGAAGTCTTCAAGCCAGCGATGCGCGCCCGCAAGAGCGACCGGCTGACGCTGGAATCCGAGCTGCGCCGCGCGCTCGCTCGCGACGAGATCACGCTGCTGTACCAGCCGATCGTGCGGCTGGAGGATCGCTCGATCGCCGGCTTCGAGGCGCTGATGCGCTGGCACCATCCGAAGCTGGGGCGGCTGCCGCCGGCGGAGTTCATCTCGATCGCCGAGGAGACCGGGCTGATCGTCGACCTCGGCCTGTTCGTGCTGGAGCGCACCGCCCGCCAGCTGGTGCAGTGGCAGAAGACGATGCGCACCGCCGAGCCGGTGTTCGCCAGCGTCAACGTGTCGTCGCGCCAGCTGTTGCGGCACGACCTGATCCAGGATCTGCGCACCGTGCTGGCGCGCTCGGCGCCGGCGCGCGGCACGCTCAAGCTCGAGCTCACCGAGTCGCTGGTGATGGAGAATCCCGAGCACGCCGCGCAGATGCTGCACAAGATCCGCGATCTCGGCGCCGGGCTCGCGCTCGACGATTTCGGCACCGGGCATTCCTCGCTCGCCTACCTGCAGCGCTTCCCGTTCGACACGATCAAGATCGACCAGTCGTTCGTGCGCACCAATCGGACCGGCACCCGCCCGGTCATTCTGCGCTCGATCGTCTCGCTCGCCCACGACCTCGGAATGGAGGTGGTTGCGGAGGGCGCCGAGACGGATTCCGACGCCGTCGAGCTCTATCAGCTGGGATGCGAATACGCGCAGGGCTTCCTGTTCGGCGAGCCGATGACCGCGGACGAGGCGCGTGCCTTGCTGGTCGCGGATCGCCTGGAAGTCGCGCGCTGACGCAGGTCGGGATTTTCAGTCAGGCGTGCCCGGATTCGCTCGACAGCATGCCGAGGTCGATGCCGATCTTGCGCATCGCCTTCTCGTACTTGCCCTCGGTATCGCCGCCGAAGATCAGTTCGGAATCCGCCGGGCAGTGCAGCCAGCCATTGTGCTGGATTTCCGTTTCGAGCTGCCCCGGCGCCCAGCCCGCATAGCCGAGCGCGAGCACAGCGCTTTGCGGGCCTTGGCCGTGCGCGATCGCTTTCAGGATATCGAGCGTCGCCGTGAGGCAGATGCCGTTGTCGATCGGCAGG
>DASWSO010000061.1:0-12813 GCA_036402635.1 Xanthobacteraceae bacterium | reverse complement strand
TCTGCCCCGGGCGCCCGGCGCTTCCACGTGGCGGCTGACGGATGCGGCGCCATGATCCCCTGGCGCAGGCCTCGCCGGACCGACCTCTCCCTGTCGACGCGCTGCGGCTCACCCCCGCGGTTGCCGCTGCGGCGGATTCTGGCTAGTTCAAGACAAGCGCCGACGGGATGGCCGGAAAGCGCGCGACTTGGAATGTGAAATGTCGAAACCGCTTGCCGGACTCAGGGTGATCGAACTCGCCAACTTCATCGCCGGCCCGCTATGCGGGACGCTGCTCGCCGACATGGGCGCCGACGTCATCAAGATCGAGCCGCCGAAGGGCGACATGGGCCGCGCGATGCCGCCCTTACGCGACCAGCAAAGCATGAGTTTCATCGCGCTCAACCGCAACAAGCGCAGCCTGGTGCTGGACCTGAAGCGGCCGGAGGCGCGCGACGTCATCCTCAAGCTGGCGGCAAAGTCGGACGTCTTTCTGGAGGCCTACCGGCCGGGCGCGCTGGAAAAGCTCGGGCTCGGCGCCGACCCGGTGCGCGCCGCCAATCCGCGCATCGTCTACACCTCGGTGTCGGGCTTCGGGAAGACCGGGCCGTATCGCCGGCGCGCCGGGGTCAACCTGATCATCGAGGCGTTTTCCGGCGCGCTTTCGGTCACCGGCGAGCCGGGGCGGATGCCGACCCGGCCGGGTGTGCAGACCGCCGACGTTTTTGGCGCGCTGTTCGCGACCTATGCGACGCTCTCGGGCCTGCTTGGCGCCGCGCGGCACGGCGAAGGCCGCGAGGCCGACGTATCGCTGGTGGAATCCTCGATCGCGGCCGCCGCCTGGGAGGCGGCCGAATATCTCGCCACCGGAAATATTCCGCAGCCGCTCGGGAACCGCCACCGGCTGAACGCGCCCTATCAGCTGTTCGAGACCAGCGACGCGCGCTACCTCGCGATCGGCACGCCCAACGACCAGCTGTTTGCCAAGCTGATGCAGGTGCTCGGGCTGCACGACCATCTCGCCGACGCGCGCTTCGCCACCTACGCGAGCCGCAAGACCAACGAGACGCCGCTGCTCGAACTGGTGGAGCCGGCGGTGCGCACGCGCGAGGCGACCGAGCTCGAAGCCGCGCTCTTGGAGGCCGGCATTCCGTGCGCGCGCGTCAACAATTTCGAGGAAGTGTTCGCGGATCCCCAAATCATCGCGCGCGGCGTGGTGCAGGAGGTCGACCATCCGCGGCTCGGCAAGCTGCGCGCGGTGCGCAACCCGATCCTGTTCGATCACGACGGGCCGGACACCGAGCGGCACGCGCCGATGCTGGGCGAGCATTCCGAGGAGGTGCTGCGCAGCCTCGGCTACAGCGACGCGGCGGTCCACGAGCTGGTGGCGGCGGGAGTCACGAAGCTGGCGGCGTAACGCAGCCCGCAATCGTTAACGGCGGCGACACGACAGCCTCCCCGTCATGCCCGGCCTTGTGCCGGGCATCCACGTCTTTCCTGTCCGTCGCAGCGATGATGTGGCCGGCCGGGACAAGCCCGGCCATGACGTGCAGGGTGGGACCAGGCCGGCGTGTTCAATTGTCCAGCCGGACGTTGGCGGCCTGCACGATCTGCCGCCACTTCGCCACCTCCTCGGTCAGCATCGCGCGCGCCTCTTCCGGCGATGACGGCGTGGTCTTGACGCCGAGCGCGTCGATGCGGTCGCGCACCGCCGGCTTCGACATCGACTTGACGAGCCCGGCGTTGAGCTTGCGCACCACCTCGGGCGGGGTCGCCGCCGGCACCACGAACATGCCCCAGCCGCTGAGGTCGAGGCCGATGACGCCCATCTCGGTGAAGGTCGGCACGTCGGGCAGTTGCGGCAGCCGCGCTTTGCTGGTGACGGCGAGCGCCTTGACCTGATTGTTCTTGATCACCGGAATCGCGCTGCCGATCGTCTCGAACGACAGCTGGATCGTGCCGGCGAGCAGGTCCTGCACCACCTGGATCTGCCCGCGGTACGGCACATGCGCGATCTCGGTGCCGGTAAGCTTCTTGAACCACTCGCCGGCGAGATGGCCGGCGGTGCCGATGCCCGGCGAGCCATAGTTGAGCCGGCCCGGATTGGCCTTGGCCTCCTTGATCACGTCCGGCACCGAATTGAGCTTCGAGTCCGCCGGCACGATCAGCAGGTTCCAGGTGATCCAGCCGATCGACACCGGCGTGAACGCCTTCTCCGAGTCGTAACTCAAGGTGGGCACCAGGCTCTTGGCCACCGCCATATTGCCAGTCGTTCCGACGAACACCGTGTAGCCGTCGCCCGGCTGGCGCGAGGCGTAATCGGCCGCGATGTTGCCGCCGGCGCCGACGCGGTTCTCCACCACGATCGTCTGGCCGAGCTCGCGCGCCAGGTCCTCGGTGATGATGCGCGTCATCACGTCCGGCGAGGAGCCGGCCGAGAACGGCACGATGAACTGCAGGGGCTTGCTCGGATAATCCTGCGCCGCCGCGGACGGCGCCAGCAGCACGGCGCCGAGCAGCGCAACCACACACGCCTTCATCTCGCACACTCCTTCATTGACCCGTCATGGCCCGGCTTGACCCGGCCCTCCACGCTTTTTCTCTCGACCAGGTCAGACGCGGATGCCCGGCACAAGGCCGGGCATGACGGTTATGCCGATAACGGACAGTAGCGGATGCCGAAGGCTTCGGCCTGCGCAATGACGCGGCGCGCGGCCCCCGCCATGGCGACATCGATCATGCGGCCGTCGAGCGTGGTGCTCGCCTGCCCGCGCGCGACCGCGGCGTCGAACGCGTCGAGCACCCGCCGGTAGTATGCGAGTTCTTCCGGCTGCGGCGCGTAGACGTCGTTGGCGATCTCGATCTGCGCCGGATGGATGACGGTGCGGCCGCGATAGCCGAGCCGCCGCGACAGCACCGTGTCGCGGCGAAAGCCGTCCGCGTCGTTGACGTCGGCATAGACGCTGTCGAGCGCGCAAGCGATCCCGGCCGCGCGCGCGCTCAACAGCGTGTGCTGGCGCGCGTACATCAGCTCCGGCCCGTCGCTCGACCAGGCGCAGCCGATATCGTTCATCAGGTCGGCGTCGCGCGCGCCGCCGAAGATCAGCGAGGCAACCCGCTTCGAGGCGGTCGCGAGCGGATGCGCGAACAGCACACCGCGCGCGCTCTCGATGATCAGAATGACCTCGGTCGCGCCTTCGGCGATGCCGGCCGCGCGCTCCAATTCACCAAACAGACGATCGAGCGCCGCCACCTGCTCCACCGTGTCGATCTTCGGAATGAGGTAGCCGGCGAGCCCGGGCGTGCCGAAGGTCGCGCGCACGTCGTCTTCCAGCATGCCGCTGTCGAAGGCGTTGACGCGGATCCAGGCGCGCCCGCCGATCGACTGCGCGTAGCGCCGCGCGGTGGCGCGCGCCGCCACCTTCTCGGCCGGCGGCACCGAATCCTCCAGATCGAGGATGAAGCCGTCGGCCGGCAGCGCCGCCGCCTTGGCGAGCATCTTCTCCCGGTTGGCCGGGATGAACAGCAGGCTGCGAATGAACTGCACGGACTTAAAACTCCCGCCGAAGCGCCGGTGGCGCGGCTGCCCTCAGTTTTTCCTGAGGCCGGCCTGCTCCACCACCTGCTTCCATTGCGGGATCTCGCGGGCGAGCCGCGCGCGCAGCAGCTCGCCGCTTTCCGGCGCAGGCGCGAAGCCGGCCTTCAGCATGCGCTCGCGCACGTCGGCTCGCGCCATGATGGCGACCACTTCCTTCTCCAGCCGGTCGAGGATCGGCTTCGGCGTTCCGGCCGGCGCCAGCAGCATCTGCGAGGTCTCGGACTCCGCGTCGATGCCGGCCTGCAGCAGCGTCGGTACGTCCTTCAACCCCGGCCACGGCGTCTTGGCGGTCTGCGCCAGCGCTTTCACGGCGCCGGCCTCGATCTGCCCCATCACGCCCGAGATGGTGACCGAGGTGAAGTCGATGGTGCCGGCGATCGTCGCCGTCACCGACGGCGCCAGCCCGGAGAACGGAACGTGCTGCATGTCGATGCCGGCGCGCTGCTTCAGCAGCTCGACCGACATGTGCGGAACGCTTCCGACCCCGGCCGAGCCGAAATTGATCGCGCCGGGATTGGCTTTGGCCTTGGCGATCAGCTCCTGGATCGATCCGATGCCGGAGGTCGGGCTGGTCAGGAAGACGTTCGGCGAAGCGCCGAGATAGGCGATCGGCGCGAAGTCCTTGAGGAAGTCGTACGGCACCGGCCCCATGCTGGGATTGACCAGCGCGGACCCGGACACGACGATGATCGTGTAACCGTCCGGCGCCGCGCGCGCCGCCGCCGTCACGCCGACATTGCCGTTGGCGCCCGGTCGGTTCTCCACCACCACGGACTGGCCGAGGATCGGCGCCAGCTCGGCCGACAGCAGGCGCCCGAGCAGATCGCTGCCGCCGCCCGGCGCGAAATGCACGATGATGGTGATCGGCCGCTCCGGCCACGCGGCGGAGCTCGGGCTTGCGGCGAGCAGCAGACCCGCAGCGGCCAATAGGGCGGTGAGGAACTTCATGACACTCTCTCGGCGTTGAATTCGGCGGCGCAGCCGGCGCGGCATGCGGACGCGGCATGCGATGGGACCGCATCGTGCTGTGTTGCCGACGCTTCGTCCAGACGCAAATAACCAAGTTGCGGAGCTGCGGGCAAACGCTCTGCGCGTGCGACGCCTGCTCGCCTTCGCCGGCATGACACTGAGATGTCGCTTCGGGTCATGAAAATCCCCGGCGGCGGCGCTACAAGGGGCGAACACGACGCCGGGATTCGGACAATCGATGCAGCAACAGCAGGCCGCGCCGCCGCTCGGCGGGAGTATCCGCCTGCTGGTGGCGTTCGGGGTCGCCTACTTCCTCGGGGTCCTCTACCGCACGCTCAACACCGTGGTCGGCCCGGAGGTCGCGGCGAGCCTCGGCTTGGGCGTCGCCGAGATCGGCCTGATCACCAGCGCGTTCTTCCTCCCCTACGCGCTCTTCCAGATCCCGCTCGGCGTGCTGCTCGACCGCTACGGCCCGCGCAACGTCGAAGTGGTGCTGCTGATCGTGGCCGCCTGCGGCGCCATCGTCTTCGGGCTCGGCCAGAGCGCCGCCACGCTGGCGTTCGGCCGCGCGCTGATCGGGCTCGGCGTCTCCGCCTGCCTGATGGCAGCGATGACGGCGAATGCGCGCTGGTGGCCGGCCGAGCGCCTGGCGCTCGCCAACGGCACCATTCTGGCGGTGGGCGGGCTCGGCGCCATCGCCGCCACCGCCCCGGTGGAAGCCGCGCTGCACTACACCGACTGGCGCAGCCTGTTCGTGGTGCTCGCCGCCATGACGGTGATCGCCGCCGCCGTGCTGTTCCTGCTGGTGCCGCGCCTGCCCGGCCGCCCGCACGCGGAAAGCTGGGGCTCGGCCTTCATCGGCGCGCTCCGCATCTTCAAGGAGCCGGTGTTCCTGCAGGTCGCGCCGGTGACCATGCTGATGCAGGGCAGCCTGCATGCGTATCAGGGACTCTGGGCGGCGGCATGGCTGCGGGACGTGCAGGGGCTCGACCGCGTGCAGACCAGCGTGGTGCTGGCGTTCGCCTCCTCCGGCATCGTCTTCGGCACCATCGGCATCGGCGTCATCGCCGACCGGCTCGCCCGCCGCGGCGTGTCGGTGTGGACGGTCGCGATGGTCGGCTCCGCCGGCTACCTGCTGGTGCAGCTCGCGATCGCGTTGCGCCTGCCGCTGCCCGACGCGGTGCTGTGGGGCGCGTTCGTGCTGTTCGGCATGAGCAACACGCTCTACTTCGCGATCCTGACGCGCGCCTTCCCGGTGCAGCTCGCCGGCCGCGCCGTCACCGCGCTCAACATGACGATCTTCGTCGGCGCCTTCCTGCTGCAGTGGCTGGTCGGCGTGGTGGTGGTCGCGCTGGTGGAGCGCGGCGTGCCGACCGCCGCCGCGCATGTCCGCATCCTCGCCGCCGTGCTCGCCATGCAGGCCCTGGGGCTCGCCTGGCTGGTCTGGTCGCGGCTCCGTAGCCGGACCGGCTGAGATCTTGCCAGGCGCATCGGCAGGTCGACGCCGGCGTCGACCTGTGGGAGTTTCGTCCGGTCAGTCTGAAGATTGCGCCGGCGCCGCGCCGTTACCAAGCCGGCGTGAGCCGCGCGTTTGGTGGGACCAACATGCAGCACGTCAATCTCGGCCGCAGCGGCCTGAAGGTCTCGCGCCTCTGTCTCGGCACCATGATGTTCGGCGGCCCGACCGACGCGGCGACCGCGCAGCGCATCGTCGGCAAGGCGCGCGACGCCGGCGTCAATTTCATCGACAGCGCCGACGCCTACAATGGCGGGCGTTCCGAGGAGGTGACGGGCCGCGCCATCGCCAAGGAGCGCGACTCCTGGGTGCTGGCGACCAAGGTCGCCAATCCGATGGCGCAGGACCCGAACGGCGGCGGCACCTCGCGCAAGTGGATCATGCGCGGCATCGACGCGAGCCTGCGGCGGCTCGGCACCGATACGATCGACATCTACTACCTGCACAAGGAGGACCACGCGACGCCGCTGGCCGAGACGGTGCGCGCGATGGCGGACCTCATACGCGCCGGCAAGATCCGCTACTTCGGCGTCTCCAACTACCGCGCCTGGCGGGTCGCGGAAATCTGCCGCATCTGCGACCAGCTCGGCATCGACCGGCCGGTCGCCAGCCAGCCCTACTATCACGCGCTCAACCGCACCGCCGAGACCGAGCATTTGCCGGCCTGCGCGCATTTCGGGCTCGGCGTCGTCACCTACAGCCCGCTCGCCCGCGGCGTGCTCACCGCCAAGTACGATCCCGACGCGCCGCCGCCGGCGGAGACGCGCGCCGGCCGCCAGGACAGGCGCATGATGCAGACCGAGTGGCATCCGGCGGCGCTGCGCACCGCGCGCGAGATCAAGGCGCACGCGGAGGCGCGCGGCATGACGCCGGTGCAGTTCGCGGTCGCCTGGGTGCTCAACAACCGGCTGGTGACCGCCACCATCGCGGGACCGCGCACGGAAGCGCAGTGGGACGCCTACCTGTCGGCGCTCGACGTGCGCCTCACGCCGGAGGACGAGACCTTCGTCGACGGCCTGGTGGTCAGCGGCCATCCGGCCGTGCCGGGCTACAACGATCCGGCCTATCCGATCGAAGGACGCCCGACCCTCCCCTGACCGATGCTTCAACCCGGCGCCGCAGCCGGTGCGATCACGGCGCGGCATTCGCCGAAGCCGATGGCGACGAAGCCGTCGCGACGCGCATGGGCGCGGATGATCAGCTCGTCGCCGTCCTCCAGGAACCGCCGGGTCTCGCCCGACGCGAGCGCGACCGGCTTGCGGCCGCCCTCGCTCGCTTCCAACAGGCTGCCGAGGCTCTCCGGCGTCGGGCCCGAAATGGTGCCGGAGCCGAAGAGGTCGCCGGGGTTGAGGTTGCAGCCGCCGCAGGCGTGGTGAGCGACCAGCTGCGCCACCGTCCAGTACAGGTGTTTCGTGTTGCTCACCGCCAGCCGGTGCGGCGCAAGCCCTTTCTCACGCAGGCCGGCCGTGAGCAACGAGACGTCCAGCGCGAGGTCGAGCGCGCCGGCCTGCTGGTCCGCCGCGTCGGTGAGATAGTCGAGCGGCTGCGGATCGCCCTGCGGACGTGCGGCTTGCGCGGTGCGGAACGGCGCCAGCGCTTCCGGGGTGACGATCCAGGGCGAGATCGTGGTGGCGAAGTTCTTGGCGAGGAACGGCCCCAGCGGCTGGTACTCCCAGCCCTGGATGTCGCGCGCCGACCAGTCGTTGAGCAGGCAGAAACCGGCGATGTGCTCGGACGCGCGCGCCATCGGGATCGGCTCGCCGAGCTCGTTGCCGGGGCCGATCCAGACGCCGAGCTCGAGCTCGTAATCGAGGTTGCGCGACGGCCCGAACGACGGCACCGGGTCGGTTGCCGGCTTGCGCTGCCCGTTCGGCCGCCGCACCGGCACGCCGGAGACGCGGATCGACGAGCTGCGGCCGTGGTAGCCGATCGGTACGTATTTGTAGTTCGGCAGCAGCGGATTGTCGGGCCGGAACTGGCGGCCGACATTGCTGGCGTGATGGATGCCGGCATAGAAGTCGGTGTAGTCGCCGATCGTCGCCGGCCGGTGCATCGTGCAGGCGGCCGCGTCGTACAGCATATCCTCGAGCACGCCGCTCACGGCGCTCCCCTCGTCCAGCAGCGCCGAGAGCCGCTGCCGCAGCGCGTTGCGCGGGCCGGCGCCGAGCGCCAGCAGCGGGTTGAGGGTCGCGCCGCTCGCGGCTTCCGCCGCCACGGCGGCGTCGCCGGAAAACAGCCCGGCCTGATGCGCGGCGCGCAGGTCCAGAATCTTGTCGCCGATGGCGACGCCGGCGCGCGGCTCGCCGCCGTCGCGGCTGAACACCCCGAACGGCAGGTTCTGCAGCGGGAAGTCGGGATGCCCGTCGGCGGAGGCAACGAAGCTGCGCCGCGCGGGATCGTGCGTCTCGTCGAGCCGCGAGGTCTGGTCGTCGGTCATGGTGCGGTCACTTCAATGGCGGGCGCTAATCGAGGTCCACGTAAATCTGCCCGTTCTCCACCTTGGTCTTGAAGGTGGGCACCGGGTCGTCGGTGATGGCGCCGTCGGCCTTGCCGGTGCGGACGTCGAACTGCGCCGCATGCAGGGGGCATTCGATGCAGTTGCCCTCCAGCGTCCCTTCCGAGAGCGAGCCACCCTCGTGCGGGCAGACGTCGTCGGTCGCAAAATATGCGCTGCCGAGCTTGTAGAGCGCGAGCCGCCGCGCGCCGCAATCGACCCCGATCACCTCGGCGCGGTCGAGCGCCGAGCAGTCCGCGGCCAGCACCCATGCCATGGCAGTCCCCCCTGCTTCCCCCGCGAGACTCTGGCGTCCGCCAAGCCTGAGTCAAGCGCGCGGCTTGTCAGCGCCGCCGCAACGCGCCAAACAGGCGCGTTCAGCATCGGGACCTTTGAATGTCGGCGAACCGCAAGATCACCATCCGCATGGGCGGCTACGGCCCCGCCACCACCTGCTTCAGCCGCTCGCTGAAGATGATCGGCGACGACCTCGCCGCGCAGTTCGGAGACGCGCTCGACATCAAGTACGTCTACAACATCATGGATCTCGGCTACCGCGCCGAGGACATCCTGTGGCTGGTGGAGGACGGGCTGCTGACGCTCGGCTACCAGTCCAGCAGCTATCTCAGCAACCGCATCCCGGAGATCGGCGTCGCCGACCTGCCGTTCCTGTTTCGCGACAACGCGCAGGCGCGCGCCGCCGTCGACGGCGAGCTCGGCGCCTTCATGACCGAGGCGATCGAGGCCAACACCCGCTACCGCATCCTCGGCTATTTCGAGAACGGCTTCCGCCACATCTCCAACCGGCTGCGGCCGGTGCGCACCGCCAGCGGGCTCGACGGCATGCGCATCCGGGTGCTGCCGAGCGACGTGCAGGCGAAGACCTTCGCGCTGCTCGGCGCCGCCCCGCTGCAATGCGACCTGACCGAGGCGCTCGCCGGCATCGCCGCCGGCACCATCGACGCGCAGGAGAACCCGCTCGCCAACACGGTGACCTACGGCGCCCACAAGTATCACCGCTTCCACACGCTCACCGGCCATTTCTACGTCTCGCGGCCGATCTTCCTGCATCGGCCGACCTTCGACGCCTGGCCGGCGGACTTGCAGGAGGCGATGCGGCGCGCCGTGGCCAAGGCGATTGCCTGGCAGCGCGGCATGGCCGAGCAAGAGGACCGCGAGGCGCGCTTGGCGATCGAGCAGCAGGGCTGCGAGGTCGCCGAGCTCGACGCCGCCGAGCGCGCCACCTTCGTGGCGGCGGTGCAGCCGCTGTTGGCGACCGCGCAGGCCTCGCGCCGCGGCGAGGATCTCTTGACGCGGCTGCGCGCGAGTGCCTGAGCGGCCTGAATTGATGACGGTTCAGGCCTCACCAGCCAGATCGAGCACGTCGCGCACTTTGGTGGCGAGGCCCGCATAGCTGAACGGCTTGGTGATCAGCTGCACGCCGGCGTCGAGCCGGCCGTGATGCACGATGGCGTCGCGCGCATAGCCGGTGGTGAACAGCACGCGCAAGCCGGGCTTGAGCGCGCGCGCGTCGCGCGCCAGGTCGGCGCCGTTGAGACCACCCGGCAGCACCACGTCGGTGAACAGCAGGTCGACGCGGCTCTGCCGCTCCAGCAGCCGCAGCGCCGAGGGGCCGTCGTGCGCCTCCAGCACGCGGTAGCCGAGCTCGCGCAGGATCTCCACCGAATAGGTGCGCACGTCGTCGTCGTCCTCGACCACAAGAATGGTCTCGTCGCGCGTTCCCTCCGGCACGATCGCGGCTTCCGCGGTCTCCTCCTCCTGCACCGCGCCGAGGAGGCGCGGCAGGTAGACCTTGACGGTGGTGCCCTGCCCCACCTCCGAGTAGATCTGCACGTGCCCGCCCGATTGCTTGACGAAGCCGTACACCATGCTCAAGCCGAGACCGGTGCCCTTGCCCGGCTCCTTGGTGGTGAAGAACGGCTCGAACACGCGCGCCAGCGTCTCGCGGCTCATTCCTGAGCCGGTGTCGGAGACGCAGATCACCACGTACTGGCCGGGCAAGACCTCGGCATGGGTCAGCGCGTAGCCCTCGTCGATGCGGGTGTTGGCGGTCTCGATCGTCAGCCTGCCGCCGTCCGGCATGGCGTCGCGCGCATTCAGCGCGAGGTTGAGGATCGCGCTTTCGAGCTGGTTGGCGTCGGCGTCCACCGACCACAGTGCCGCCGCCAGCACCGCTTCCACCGCGATCGTCTCGCCGAGCGTGCGGTGCAAAAGCTCCGACATGTCGGAGACGAGCTTGTTGGGATTGAGCGGCCGCGGGTCGAGCGGCTGGCGGCGCGAGAACGCCAGCAGGCGCTGCGTCAGCGTGGAAGCGCGCAGCGCGCCGTTCATCGCATTGTCGGCGGAGCGGCGCAGCCGGCCGGCATCGGTGGGAAGATTGCGCTGCAGGATCTCCAGGTTACCGACCACCACCTGCAGCAGATTGTTGAAGTCGTGCGCCACGCCGCCGGTGAGCTGGCCGATGACTTCCATCTTCTGCGCCTGCCGCAAGGCCTCGTCGCGCTCGTGCAGCTCGCGCGTACGCTCGGTGACCTGCTGCTCGAGCGTGGCGTTGAGGTCCTGCAGCGCGATTTCAGCCTGGCGCGCGACGGTGATGTCGACATTGACGCCGATCATGCCGAGAAACTGGCCGGCAGCGTCGAAGCGCGGCTGCGCGTCGGTGTGCAGCAGACGGTACTCGCCGTCCGCCCGGCGGTAGCGCGCCTCCGCCTGAAACCCGGTGCGCGCCCGCATGCCCTGGCTGAGCGGTTCGAACAGCGCGGCCCGATCGTCCGGGTGAATGGTGGGGTTCCAGTCGAAGCTCGCGACGTCCTCAAAAGCGACGCCCCAGAACTCCCGCTGCTGGCGATTGAGGTAGACGCATTTGCCGCCGGCGTCGCCCATCCACAGCATCACCGGCGCACTTTCGGCGACCAGCCGGAAGCGCTCCTCGGTTTCGCGCAGCGCCGCCTCGGCGCGCTTCTGCTCGGTGATGTCGTGGCCCTGCACGAAGATGCCGCTGACGCGGCCGGCATCGTCACGGATCGGCTGGTAGATAAAGTCGACGAAGCGCTCGTCCGCCGCGGCCCCGGGCTCATCCTGCAGCATCACCCGCATGCCACGGCCGACGAACGGCTCGCGGCTGGCATAGACGTGGTCGAGCAGCTCGAAGAAGCCTTGGCCGGCGACCTCCGGCAGCGCCTCCCGTACCCGTTTGCCCTGCAGGTCACGATGGCCGACCAGGCGCAGGTAAGCGACGTTCACCAGCTCGAACACATGCTGCGGACCCTGCAGCACCGCCATGAAGCCGGGCGCCTGCTCGAACAGGCCACGCAGCCGCAGGCGCTCGTGTTCGAGCGCGCGGTTCTCGTCCTGCACCGCCTGGGCACGGCTCAGGATGCCGCTTTCCGCATCGACCAGGTCGGCGCCCCCCGGCAGCGCCGACACCCCCGCCCTCGCGGTGGCGAGTTGCCGCAACCGATGCAGCTCGGTGACGTCGACCGTGTGCTGGAGGATGTAGGCGACCTCGCCTTCGGCGTTCAGCAGCGGCGTGTGGGTCGCGCTCCAGACCCGCTGCTCGAAGCCGTTCCCGTCGGGGCGCGGGATGTCGTAATGGATCAGCGGCAGATGATCCGGCCGGCGCTCGCGCAAGGCGCGCTCCAGCGAGGTGCGCAGCTGCTTGGCGCCGATCGAAGCCGGATCGCTCGGGAACGCATCGAACATGTTGCGGCCGACAAGCTCCGCGCGCGACCGCATGGTGACGCGCAGATAGGCCTCGTTCATGCCGACGATGGTCAGCGCCGGGTCGAGCAGGACGTAAGGGTTGGGCGAGAGCTGGAACAGCGCTGCCGCGTCCAGTCCCGGCAGCACGCCGAGCGCGGCTGCGGAATCGGCACTGTCTGGGCCGGCGACGGCATCATCCACCCGCATGATCGGCTTTTGAGGCTCCCACAGGCCGCGGATGTAAGGCCGTGACGGCCGCGGCGCAATGCGCCCCGGGCATCACACGCCCAAGCGGCAAATCGTGAACGCGCGCGCGAATGGTGCTATAGCGGACCGAACCGATCCAGAACATTTCGCAAGCTGGCCGGGCGCTCACCACCCGACGCGGAGGCGCAGCATGGTTGAGGCGACGGCCGGGACGAAGCGTCCGCGCGTCGTCATCGTCGGAGCGGGTTTTGCCGGGCTGTCGGCCGCCAAGGCGCTGGCGCGGGCGCCGGTCGACGTCACCCTGATCGACCGCCACAACTATCACCT
>DASWSO010000060.1:0-5010 GCA_036402635.1 Xanthobacteraceae bacterium | reverse complement strand
GCAGCCCGACCCCCTCGAACAGGCCGAGCAGGTCGAACGGGTCGGCCAGCCCCATGCGGGCCAGCACCTCGTCGGAGGGAAAATCCTCCACCTGCACGACCAGGTCGCGGCAGAGCGCGCGGAATTGGTCCGGCAGCGCCTCGAACGCCTCGCGCGCAAGCGCTTCCAGCTGCGCGATCGGCGGCGCGGACAGCGTTCGCCAGCGGTCGAGATCGGCGTGGGGGGACGGCATTCAGCGGAGGTAGGTCACATAGATGTAGACTGCAAGCGCGGCGCAGGCCGCAAGGCTTAGGGCGCGGCCGATGCGCCGGCCCCAAACCTCGACCGCGTCCGGCGGCTCGGCCGCGTCGCCCGCATCGCGCCCGGCGAAATGCCCGGCCGCGCGGCTGGCGGCGGCGCGCAGCGCCGAGCCGCCGATGGCGGGCTCGGCCGGCGGCATGGCGGGGGCTGGGCGGTGCGGATCGCGGGGTTGCGGCATGGCGCCAGGATAGGCGCGCGCCGCTCTGGCGCAAGCCACCGCGCTCGGCCTAAAATCACCCCGCGCGGCGGAGAACAGGGGGCGGACCAATGGGAAGAACAGCGCTTGCTCTGAGCTTATGCGGCCTGTTCGCAGGCTTGTTCGCGGCTGTTCCGGTGCGGCTTGCGGCGGCGGCCGCCGGCATCGAGTCCGCAAGAGCGGCGAGGCCGTCGGACCTCTCCGCCCAGGAGAGCCGGACGCAGAGCCGGACGGTGCGCCGGGCGGCGCGGCGCTCGTCGACCCGCATCATCGTGCGCCCGGCGGCGCCCGGCCTGCGGCCGCTGGAGGCGCATCCCACCCTGCACGGCATGCGGCGCGACTGCGTGCCGACCTTCCGCGAGCGCTACATCCCGCAATGGGGCGGCCTGGTGCTCAGCGCCAGCCAGCGCTGCTGGTGGGTGCCCGGCCCCTGAGGCCGGGCGGTACCGTCGGGGCTTTCCGCCCGGCCTCTAAGGCCGGGCGCTGCGGTCGCGCCTTTCCCGCCCGCGCCGGCGGGGCAGGGGCCCTACGCCGCGGCGGCGGCCTGCGCGGCGCGCTCCAGCACGAAGTCGTAGCGCACCAGGTACCACGGCCGGTCGATGGTCTCGCCGGTCGGCGCCTTGCCGGGCTTCTGCTCCTCGAACTTGACGATCAGCGGCGCCTTGACGCCGAACACGACGTCGCTGTCGATGTACTGGTCGCCTTCCTGAAACAGGTGCGTGATCACCGGGTGGTAGCCGGGCGCCAGCAGGTGGAAGTGGATGTGGGCCGGCCGCATGTGGCTGATGGTGGTGCGCCGCATCAGCTCGCCGATGGTGCCGTCCATCGGGATCGTGTAGCCGACCGGCGCCACCGTACGCACCACGAACGCGCCGTCGGCGCCGCTGCGGTAGAGCGCGCGCATCCACGGCTCGCTGACGTCGCGCTGCGCCTCGTAGAGGCCGTCGCCGTCGGTCTGCCAGATGTCGAGCGCCGCGCCGGCGACCGGCTTGCCCTGGGTGTCGCGCACGCTGCCGACCACGAACAGCGGGATGCCGGGGCAGCCCTCCGCCATGTTGGCGCCGTTCGCCACTTCCGGCGAATCCGGCACATGGAACGGGCCTTCCACCGTGGTCGGGGTGGCGCCCGAGGGGCGCCGGTTGTTGATCGCGTCCATCAGCATGCTGACGCCGAGCACGTCGGAGGTCAGGATGAATTCCTGCCGCTTTGCGTCGCACATCTGGCCGGTGCGGGTGAGCCAGTCGATTGCCGTCAACCATTCCTGCGGGGTCGGCTCGATCTCGCGCACGAAGCCGTGCAGGTGCTTGATCAGCGACGTCATGATCTGCCGCAGCCGCGGGTCCGGGATGTTCTGCCAGCGCTCGATCGCGAGGTCGGTGAGGTTCTCTTCGGTGACGTAGGGCATCGTTGGTCTCCGCGCAGTCCAGGTCGCGGCAGCATAGCGGAAGGCGTCCGCGTTCGCCATCGCGCGGCGGCGAGGGTGACTGAGACTTCGGGTCGCTGCACCCGGGCTGCTTGCTCAGCCGTAGGGTGGTGGGTTAGGCGCGAAGCGCCGTAACCCATCATGGGACTCGCGGCGCGCCCACTCGGTGGGTTACGCGCCTTCGGCGTAACCCACCCTACGCGCCACGCGCTTGACTAGCCGGTAGGGTGGGTTAGGCGCAAAGCGCCGTAACCCACCATGAGAGTCGAAGCAGCCATGCCCAACACCGTTCGACTGCACCGCGTCCTGACAACCAAGCCCGATAAGGTCTATCGCGCCTTCGTCGAGGCCGACGCCTTGGCGAAGTGGCTGCCGCCGAACGGCTTTACCTGCACCGTGCATCACCTCGACGCGACAATCGGCGGCACTTTCAGGATGTCGTTCCGCAATTTCACCACCGGCAAGAGCCATTCGTTCGGCGGAGAATATCTGGAACTTGTGCCCGGCGAGCGCCTGCGCTACACCGACAGGTTCGACGATCCCAATCTGCCCGGCGAAATCCAGGTGACGGTGGTGCTCAAGCCGGTCTCCGTCGGCACCGAGCTGACCGTTGTGCAGGAAGGCATCCCCGACGTCATTCCGGTGGAGGCTTGCTATCTCGGCTGGCAGCAATCGCTGCGCAATCTCGCCAAGCTGGTCGAGCCCGAAATCAATCAATAGCGGGTCGTAGGGTGGGTTAGGCGCGAAGCGCCGTAGCCCACCATGGGCCTCGCGGCGCGCCGGTTCGGTGGGTTACGCGCCTGCGGCGCTAACCCACCTACGCACTACGCGATTGACCGCCCGTAGGGTGGGTTAGGCGCGAAGCGCCGTAACCCACCATGGGACTCGCGACGCACCGATTCGGTGGGTTACGCGCCTGCGGCGCTAACCCACCCTGCGCACCGCGCGCTCTCATTACCTGAGAGCTTCGCTCATGATTTTATCGATGGTCTCGTCGACGTTTGTGACATATTTCGCAGCACCTTTGACGTTATACCGTTTGTCAATGTAACTGCCGTCGATGTAGCTCAGCCAGACTTTTCCCTGCGAGTCTTCCCAGGCGATTGCCTTGAATGGGAGGTCTATCCCGGCCAGCGGCGCTTCTTTAATGATGAATGGAGCCGCTGCGCCCCGCCCGAAAATGATCAACTCGTTGGGGCGGATATCGAGATTCACTTTCTTGGACATCGCCTGGTAGTCAATGCGATTGAAAATGTTTGCGCCGACGCCCTTCGCCGCAGCTTCCACGCGGTCTATTGTTTCTTTCACGGGGTACTTGCTGGGTTTGGTGACGATTCCGGCGCCTTGGTCCAAAAGCCCGCTTTCGTCCGCGAACGCGAATGCGGTCAGCGCGAGCACCGCTGCGACAATTCCGAGTAGCGTCTTCATTGCTATCTCCTATGCTATGTCCGCAAAATCTCTCTTGTGCCGCCGACCCGACGGTCGAGGAGCCCGGCCGGGCGCCGCTTTGAAGTCTGGTAATGCCCTGTCGCCTTACGCTGCGCCTTTCCGGTCGGAAAATCGAGACCGATTTGAACACGGCCCGTAGGGTGGGTTAGGCGCGAAGCGCCGTAACCACCATGGGAATCGCGGTCCGCCCACGCGGTGGGTTACGCGCCTGCGGCGCTAACCCCCCCTACGCACTAACCCACCCTACGTCGCTGCCGCTTCACCGCCGGACGCGTTTGCGCCGGATCGGCTGGGGCGCGACCACCCGCGGCAATGGCGCGGCGCGCATCGGCTCGGCGGCCGCCGGCGGGCTGCCGGGGCGGGTGGTGGCGCCGCCGGTCTCCGGCGCCGTGAACGCGTCGGTGCCGGGCGCCCGCGCATTGTTCGGATTGAGGCCGGTCGGGGCCCGTCCGCCCAGGCTGCCGCCGCTGTTGAGGCCGCTCGGCGCGCTGCCGCCGAGGCTCGATCCGGGGTTGTTCAGCCCGGTCGGGGCGCTGCCGCCGAGCGTGCTTCCGTTCTGCGCCAGCGCGCCGCCGGGGTGAGCGCTGGCGAGCATTAGGCCGGCTAGCGCCAGCCAAGCGAGCATCGGAAGCGGGAGCGTGCAGGTGCGGGCGCGCATAAAATGCCTCGCGCTGTTGCCGGCCAAAGCCGGCGCGGCCGCCCCTTCGGCCCTGTCTCGCACAAAAAATCCGGAGTGTGAACCGGCTCACACAGGCGCGGCGGGAGCGCGGCTAGGGTCCGCTTGCAACCTTACTGGAGGCAGCCGCCATGACCCGAGGCCAGATCGTCACCAGCTACAAAGCCCTCTCGGTGGAGGACCAGCGCACGTTCGACGGATGGCTGCGCGCCAATGCGGTGATCGGCACGCTGTTCGCGGCCGCGGTGATCGCGATGGCATTCGGCGGTTCCCGCGCCTCGCTGCCCGGCCCGACGCCGGCGATGGCGACCGAAGCCGCCGCCATGAGCGAGCCGGCCGAGCCGCTCTCGGCATTCGAGCTGATGCGCCGCGTCGATCCGGCGCAGCTGCCGGTGCAGCAGATCCAGGACCCGCTCTGAGCGCCCGGCATCAGGCCGCGCCAAAGAGGCATCCGATGAGCATCACCGACGTCTCGGGACTGCACGCGTTCAGCCAGTTCCGCGGCAGCTTCGCCGAGCCCCGGCAGCAAGCGCCGCGTGCCGCCGCGACCGAGCCGCAGGCGCACCCTGAGGCAGACCATTTCGACCCACCACCACCGAAGGAGACACAGATGCGCACCAAACTAGCCGGACTGAGCGTGGCCGCGATGCTCATGAGCATCACCGCCGCCAGCAGCCAGACCTTCTCCAAGGACTGCGCCGCCGAAGACCTGCGGCTCACGGTCGCGATCGAGGAGCTCGGCGACGCCGGCACGCTCCCGTCCGACAAGCTCGCCGCCGCCTATGCGGCCATGCTGGAGGCGCGCGCGCTCTGCCGCGAGGGCAAGATCACGCAGGCGATGGGGATGTACCGCGAGGTATCGCTGCAGTCGCGGGAAGCCGCGGTCGGCGGCGAGTTCAAGCAGCGCTGAGCGGCGACGGCCGCTCGCGGCCGAGGCAGTTTCAGCACGCAACGTGCCGTTGTAGG
>DASWSO010000059.1:0-22596 GCA_036402635.1 Xanthobacteraceae bacterium | reverse complement strand
CCGGCGTCGCGCACGCGGTCAACATCCTGTCGCAGGAGATCAACCGCAACCTGGCGCTGCTCGGCGTCAACAGCCCGCAGCAGGTGGGGCAGGAGGCGCTGCTTCGCCGCAACCCGCCCGCGGTCTAGTGCAGTCTCGCGTGAAGTTGAATCACTCCGCTGTCATCATCCGCGCCGGCGGATGATCCAGTAGACGCAGCCGTGCATGAGTGGCGATGCCGGTGATTACCTGGGTCCTCCGCATCCGCGGAGGACGACACCGAATTCAAATACGTTCCTAAAAACTCAAGCGGCCGCGCGCGGCCGCTTGCGCACGGCGTTGCGGCAATCCGGCTCCAGCTCGGCGAGCCGCCAGGCGCCGGTTTCGACCAGCCGATGCACGGTGCGGAACACCGCGTCGAGCATCAGCCGCGCCGCGACGTTGAGCGAACGGTTCAGCGGCCGCACGATATTCCAGGTGATCCGCAGGTCCGCCAGCGGGCTGGCGGTGAGGTGACCCGCCTGCACCAGCGCCAGCGCGCTGCAGGACGGCAGCACCGAGTAGCCGAGCCCCTGCGCGACCAAGTCGGTGGTCAGCGGCAACGTATTTGCCTGCAGCCGCACGTTCGGCCGCAGCCCTGCGTCGTGCAAGCGCAGCTCCACCATGCGCCGCAGGCTGTTCGGATTGGTGGTGAGGATCAACGGAAGGTCGGCGAGGCGCGCGATCTTGGTCGGCGTCTTGAGCGACAGCTTGGCTTCGCGCGGCCCCACCAGCAGCATTGGCTCGTTGGCCAGGCCGTGCGTCGCCAGCCCCTGCAAAGGCTCGTCGGAATTGACGATCGCGAGGTCGATCTCGCCCTGCGCCACGAGGTCGCGGATATCGCCGCTGGTCTGCTCCGACAGCCGGATCGTCACCTGCGGATAGGCGGCGCAGAAGCCCGCGAGCAGCGGCACGGCGAGCAGCGTGCGCGGGGAGGGCGGGATGCCGAGCGCGACTTCGCCGCTCGGCTCGCGCGCCGCCGCCACAACGTCGTCGCGCAGGCTGCGCAGCTGGTGCTCGAGCCCGCGCAGGCCCTCATGCAGCCGCTTGCCGGCTTCGGTCGGGATCACGCCGCGGCCGTGGCGCACCAACAGTGGCGTGTTGAACTCCCGCTCGAGCGCGTGGATCTGCCGGCTCAGCGTCGGTTGCGAGACGCGCAGCGCCTCCGCCGCGCTGCTGATGTTGCGATGCTGAACGACGGCGAGAAAATATTCGATCTTGCGAATATCGAACGTCATGGGCCCCCGCGGCGCCGTATCTGGTATTCGCGTTGCGTATCTCACAAATAGGATCAATGCAATTGCTGCATGCTTCGCCGGGCGCTAGTCTCGCTGTGACAAATCGTCTTACGGAAGGATTTCGGCATGAACCAGCGCAGCGCCATCATCATCATCGACCTGCTCAAGGGCTTCTTCAAAAGCAACCCGACCCTGCCGGACCCACTGGATTCCAAGCGCCTGTTCGGCACCGTGCGGCGCGTCATCGACGAAGGCCGCGACGCCGGCGTCAACATCGTCTTCATCAAGGACAACTTCATTCCGGAAGAGATCCCGATCGACAAGCACTTCAAGATCTACGGTCCGCACTGCATCATCGGCACGCCGGATGCCGAGGTGGTCGATGAGCTCGCACCGCGGCCCGGCGACTTCCAGATCCGCAAGAAGCACTACAGCTCGTTCAACTCGACCCGGCTCGACGCGGTGCTGCGCGAGCTCGACGTCAAGCGGCTGTTTATCACCGGCGCCTGGACCGAAGCCTGCGTGCAGCACACCGTCGTCGACGCGTTCTACCTCAACTACGAGATCAACGTGGTCTCCGACGCGGTCTCGTCGCCGCACCGCGACGCGCACGACTATGCGCTCAAGTACATGAGCCAGTACCACCGCGCCAACATCATCACCGCCGAGGAGGCGATCGCGCAGTTCCGCGCCGACGCGGCTTCCGGCACCACGAAGGCCAACGAGCCGATTCGGCCGAGCTACGCGGGCTGGCAGAAGGCGAGCTGACGCGGATGGCGAAACGCGCCGGCAATCTCGTCTTCGCCTCGGGCCAGCTCGCGAGCGACGGCCGCAGCGGTATCGCTGCGGAAGCCCGCATCGATCCGGCCTTCCCGTATTACGGATCGAGCATCAAGCGGCAGACCCGCTGCATCCTCGAGAAGCTGGCGGCGGAGTTCGAGCAGGCCGGCACGTCGATGGCGCACGTGGTGAAAGCCCACGTGTTCCACACCGACTTGCGTAATTTCGACGCCTTCGACGAGGTATGGCGGGAGTTCTTCCCAGGCGATCCGCCGTGCCGCGCCACTATCGGCATCGCCGGCGTGACGGTGCCGGGCTGCATCGTCGAGATCGACCTCACCGCCACCATGCCGGCGAGCCCGGCGAAGGTGTGCACCTCGACCGCGCCCCGCGCGCCGGTGAACTATTCCGAGGCGATGCAGGTCGGCGACCTGGTGTTCGCGGCCGGCCTGATGGCGAGCGACTACAAGACCGGCGTGCCCACGGAGGCGCGGACCGATCCGGCGTTCCCGTATTACGGCTCCGACATCAAGAAGCAGACCCGCTACATCCTGCAGAACTTCCGAACCGTCTTTGCGGCGGCGGGCACGTCCCTGGAGCACGTCGTCAAGGCGCACGTCTTCCTGAAGGACCTTCACGACTTCAACGGGTTCGACGAGGTGTGGAAGGAGTTCTTCCCGGTAGCGCCGCCGCGCACGACCGTCGGCGTGCCGGACCTGCTGGTGCGCGACGCGCTGGTTGAGATCGACCTCGTCGCCGCGCGGCCGACGGTGAAGCGCGAAATCGTGCAGGTGCCCGACATCCCGAAGCCGCTCGCCAACTATTCGCCGGCGGTTCGGGTCGGCGACTTCGTGTTCGCGGCGGGTGCGCTGGCGACCGACTTCAAGACCGGCGTGGCGCCGGAAGCCCGCATCGATCCGGCGTTTCCGTATTACGGCTCGGCGATCAAGCGCGAGACGCGCTACATCCTCGAGAACCTGGTGAAGACCTTCAAGGCCGCCGGCTCGTCGCTCGACAAGGTGGTGAAGGCGCAGGTTTTCCTCACCGACCTCGCCGACTTCAACGGCTTCGACGAGGTCTGGCGCGAGTTCTTCCCGACGCCGGTGCCGCGCACGGTGCTGCAGACCACCGGCCTCCTGATCAAGGACAATTTGATCGAGATCGACCTGATCGCGCACGCATAGCCGGAGATCGTCATTCCCGGGCGGCAAAGCCGGAGCCCGGAGTCCATCCGCCACAGCTCTCAAAGCGCTAGGACCGTTCGCGCCGTTCAGTCTTGCTGCGGCGTATGGATTTCGGACAGCGCTCGCAAGCGCTCGGCTTGCCGAATGACGGCAGGTGATGTCAGGCGCCAGGTGGGCGGGCGCCATTCTTGTCGATGCGCGGCCGTGGGCGGCCGCCGTCGCTGAGCGCCGCCACCACCACGATCTCGCCCGGGCGCGGCGCGTCCGGCACCGAAACCGTGATCGTGTCGATATTGTCGAACTGCCAGACGTCGTCGCGGTCGGCGAGCGGCACGTCGATGGCGGTGCCGGCAGCCGCGACCTTCACGTTGGACGGGATGATCGCCTTGCCGCCGCCGATCGCCTCCCGCATCGGCCGTCCCATGCGCGGATGGATGATGGCGGCGGCGTGCTCGATGTCGCCGTCGAGCCCGACAATCGCCGCCTTGCCGTAGCCGACCGGCGGATGCGGCAGCGCGGCCATCGCCTCGCGCACCAAGAGCGCGCCCAACTCCTCGCCGAACGGCACCAGCTGCGACAGGTCGTCGTGGGCGCCGGCGGCGAGCGGGTTGCGGATCACCGCGCAGACCGCGACCCGCGTCACCGGCCGCAGCGCTGGCAGCCCGCCCTCGCTGTGAATGGTGTCGCGGATCACCACGAGGCGGCGGATTTCCATCGCGTCAGGTCCCGGTCAGGCGCTGGTAGTTGCCGCTCAGCGCCAGCTCGGCATGTTTGTCGGGCAGCGCGCGGCGCACGAAATTGACCGGGTCCGGCTCGCCCAGCGGGAACGGCGCGTCGCTGCCGAGCAGCAGGTTCTCGGGCGGCACGATGCCGGTGGCGAAGCGCAGATATTCCGGCTCGAAGCAAACCGTATCGAAATACAGCCCGCGCAGATAATGCGCGACCTTGCGCGGCAATGCGCGCGACAGCGCCGCGTTGGTGTCGACCTCGCGCTGCATGCGGCTGCGCAGCATCAGGCTGTAGGCTCCGGTATGCGCGCAGACGAGCTTCATCTCGCCGTAGCGGTCGAGGAAGTTGCTGCAGATCATGCGGAAGATGTTGACGGTGCTGTCGAATAGATAGCCGGCGACCACGGTGAGCTCGTAATCGCCGGTGCGGTCGCGCCCGGGCGGATCGGCCGGGTGCAGGAACAGCGGCACGTCGAGCTCGCGCGCGGCATCGAAGATCGGGCGGAAGCTCTCGTCCGGGAGGTAGACGCCGCGCACATTGGTGGCGACATGCCCGCCGATGAAGCCGTGCTGGCGCACGCAGCGGCGCAGCTCCGCGGCGGCGGCGGCCGGGTCCTGCATCGGCAGAAACGCCCAGGCGGCGAAGCGGCCGGGACGATCCTTGATCAACTGGGCGAAGCCGTCATTGCAGAGCCGGGCGGCTTCCAGCGCGAGCTTCGGCTCGACGTAATAGTTCACCAGCGGGGTCGCGAGCGACACTACGGTGCGGTCGATGCCGAGATCGTCCATGCGCTCGATCTGGCGCGCCGCCTCGAAAAACGTGGGGTTGAGGCCGTAGCGAGCGCCGCGGCTGACCATCTCGATCGATTCGCTGCCGGCATGCTCGACGGAGACTTCGAACTCGCTGTGCAACTGCACGAACCGGAAATATTCGTCCGGAATGAAATGGCAGTGGACGTCGGTGATCATTTTTCAAAGTCCGAGATACGCAACTTTCAGCCGCTCGTCGGCGAGCAAATCCTTGCCGGCGCCTTGCATCACGATGCGGCCGTTCTCCAGCACGTAAGCGCGGTCGGCGACGCGCAGCACGTGGTGCACGTTCTGTTCGACGATCATGATGGTGAGCTTCTGGTCGCGCAGGTTCTGGATCACCTCGAACAGAAGCCCGACATAGATCGGCGCCAGCCCTTCGGTCGGCTCGTCGAGCAGCAGCACGCGGGGCTTTGCCATCAGGGCGCGCCCGATCGCCAGCATCTGCTGCTCGCCGCCGCTGAGCGAGCCGGCGACCTGGCTGCGCCGCTCCGCCAGCACCGGCAGCAGCGCATAGACCTGCTCCAGCGTGGCATTGCGCTGCGGACGAGCGACCGCCGAATAGGCGCCGATCTCCAGGTTCTCCAGCACCGTCATGAACGGAAACAGGCGCCGCCGCTCCGGCACCAGAACGAGCCCGCGCAACACGCGCTCGTAGGCCGGCACCGCGTCCAGGCGCTCGGCGCCGACCGTGATCGCGCCGGTGCAGCGCGTGCGCAGGCCGGCGAGTGAGAACATCAGCGTGCTCTTGCCGGCGGCGTTGGCACCGACCAGGCCGACGATCTGTCCGGCGCTGACGTCGATGTCGATGTCGTGCAGGATCTGCACCGGGCCGTAGAAGGCGTTGAGCTTGGTGACGCTAAGCAAGGCTCATCTCCTCGCCGAGATAGGCCTTGATGACGGCGGGATCCTTGGCGAGCTTTTCCGGCGTGCCGTCCGCGATCAGCTGCCCGCGATGCAGCACCATGATGCGCGGCGCGGTCTTCATGATGGCGTAGAGCACGTGCTCGACCCAGATCACCGTGATGCCGCGTGCTGGCAGGCTCGCAACCAGATTGGTCATGCCGCGCACTTCGCTCGGCGTCAGGCCGGCCATGATCTCGTCGAACAGAACGAGGCTCGGGCGCAGCGCCAGCGCGCGCGCCACTTCGAGCCGCTTCAGCAAGCCGACCGTGAGGATGCCCACCGGCGCCTCGGCGTAATCGGCGAGGCCGACCTCGGCAAGGATGCCTGTGGCGTGGCCGCGCGCCCCCGCCACGGTGCGCTCGTGCAGCAGCCCGCTCAGCGCGACGTTCTCGATCACAGAGAGATGGCGGTACGGCTTGGGGATCTGGAAGGTGCGGCCGATGCCGGCGCGCGCCGCCTGGTACGGCTTCCAGCCGCCCACTGGCTTGCCCTTGAACAGGATCTCGCCGGAGGTCGGCGCGATCGCGCCGGCGATCAGGTTATAGAGCGTGCTCTTGCCAGCGCCGTTCGGCCCGATCAGGCCGAGCAGCTCGCCCTCGCCGACCGAGAAGTTCACGCCGCCGACGGCGCGCAGCGCGCCGAACGAGCGGGTCAGATCCCGAACTTCGAGCAGCGCCGTCATGACCGGCTCTTCCGCCCGCGCGCGGCGATGCGTTCCAGCGCGCCCGCGATGCCGCTCGGGAAGTAGAGCATCACGATCACCAGCACGCCGCCGTAGATCGCCATGTGCAGGCCGGCGGCGGCACTGCCGAGGTGCGAGCGCAACAGTTCCGAGAGCGGCGTGAGCACGAACGAGCCGAGCACCGGCCCGATCGTGGTGCCGAGCCCGCCGAGCGCCGGCAACAGCGCAAACTGGAACGACAGTTCCGGCGACAGCACGTGGGTCGGGTCGAGGAACTGGAAATACTGCGCGAACAGCGAGCCGCCGATGGCGGTGAGGAATGCGCTCAGGCACATCGCGCCGGTGCGCGCCAGCAGCGGGTTGACGCCGGCCGCGCTGGCGGCGTCCTCGTCGTCACGCACCGCGAACAGGTAGAAGCCATAGCGCGAGCCTTCCAGCACCTTGGTGAGCGCGTAGACGATCAGCAGGTAGCCGAGGATCATGACCGCGTAGGTGGTCTTGGATGCGAACACCATGTTGGCGGCGCTGATCACCGGCAGGATCGAGAGCCCCTCGGCGCCGCCGGTGAGGTTCGCCCAATTGAGCGCCGCGATGCGCACGACTTCGGCAGCCGCCAGCGTCGACAGGATGAAGAACGGCCCGCGCAGGCGCGCGCAGATCATGGTCAGCAGCGCGCCGAATGCGGCCGCCAGCAGCGCGCCGGCCCACAGGCCGAGCCACGGCGTGATGCCGTAGTGCACGCTCAGAATGGTGGAGGTGTAGGCGCCGATGCCGAAGAACGCGGCGTGGCCGAACGAGATCAGCCCCGCATAGCCGCCCGCGATGTTCCATGCGAGCGCGAGCCCGGCCCACAGGAACGTCTGGATCACCACGTCCTGCAGGTTCTGCGATAGCGGCAGCACCACCAGCGCGACCGCGATGAGGAGCAGAGCGAGCTCGAACAGCGAGACGGTGCCGCGCTCCGGCATCATCCGCCAGCGGCGCGGCCGGGCTCTCATCGGCGGCCCGCTTGCCTCCACGCCTGCGGTCACGTGTTCATTCCGATATTGGCTTCGCCCTTGCGGCCGAGCAGGCCGGCGGGGCGGAAAACCATCACCAGCAGGAACAGGATGAAGAAGAACATCTGACCGTAGGCGGGCGCGATGTAGTAGCTGCTGATCGACTGCACGATTCCGATGCAGATGCCGCCCAGCAGCGCGCCCTCGATGCTGCCCATGCCGCCCAGCACCACGATCACGAACGCGATCAGGATGAAGTTGAGGCCGACGGTCGGAAACACCGAGAACAGCGGCATCATCACGCAAGCCGCGAGGCCGACCAGCGCCGAGCCGGCCGCGAAGGTGATGAGGAAGATGCGCGGCACCGGGATGCCCATCAGTTGCGCGGCCTCGCCGTCCTGCACCGTGGCGCGGATCGCCTTGCCGAGATAGGTCGCCTGCATCAGGAAGCGCAGTCCGACGGTGGCGCCGACCGCGATCGCGAAGCCGATCAAGAGCTCGGGCTTGGCGTAGAACGGCCCGACCGCGACCGAGCGCCCGCCCATGATCGGCGGCACGTCGTAGAGGTCGGCCGAGAACGCCATCAGCGCCAGATTTTGCATCAGGATCGACAGCCCCATGGTGGCGAACACCACCACCATGTGCGGCTTGTCGAGCCCCGGCGTGATGATCACCCGGTGCACGACGAGGCCGAACAGGAACATCGCCGGCACCACCGCGACGATCGCGAAGAACGGGTTGAGCCCGAGATAGCGGGTGACCGCCCACGCGCCATACATGGCGATCATCAGGAACTCGCCGTGCGCGAAGTTCACGATCCGCAAGACGCCGAAGATCAGCGTCAGTCCGATGCTCATCAGCGCGTAAACGCTGCCGATGAGCAGGCCGGAATAAACGAGCTGCCCGAGGGTCGACATGGCTCTACGTTATTGGACGCTGGAAGGGAGGCGAAGCGCCGCGCGGCATGACCGCGCGGCGGGAGCGCAGGTCAGCGCTCGCTCCACTTCGGCATCGGCACCAGGCTGACATCGTGGGTGGCCAGAGTGCGCGGGAACACCTGGTTGTTGCCGCCCTTCTGCCACTGCCACACGCCGATCGAGGCGCGCAGGTTCTGCCCGGCGTCCTTCGGGTCCGCGGCCCAGTCGTTGTTGGTGAACTTGATGCCGCTGCCATTGGCGAGGGCGCCGACCGGCAGGTCGAGCTTGAGCGCGATCTCGCGCAGCTCGGCCGGCTCGAACGTCTTCGCCTTCGGCAGCACTTCGGTGAACAGCGCCCAGGTGGCGGAGAACGCCGAGGAGGCGTGCCCGGCCGGCGGCCGCTTCATCTTCTCGTCGTAGCGGCGGAAGAACTCGTCGGCGACCTTCACGGTCTCCGGCGCCAGCGCCTTCGGGTTCACCTTGGCGGCGAAGTCCGACACCATGATGCCATTGACCATGTCGCCGATGGAGTCGCGCAGGTCCGGATTGGAATAGCCGGCGCTGACGCCGACCACCGCGCCGACGTTGAAGTCGAGCTCCTTGGCCTTGCGCTGGAACAGGATGGCGTCGTTCGGGAACGAGATCGCCAGCAGCACGTCTGGCTTCACGTCCTTCAGCCGCTGCACGATTGGCGTCATGTCGGTCGCGGTCTGGTCGTAGCCCTCGTCATAGACGAGGTTGACCTTCTTCTCCTTGGCATAGGCGCGGATCGAGTCCCCGACCGACTTGCCGAAGGCGCGGTTTTCCCAAAGCAGCGCCACCCGCAGATCCGCCGGCGATTTGTTGAGCTTGTTCGACAGGTCCTCGAGGGTGATGTCGACCGCGGCCTCGCCGTAGCGGCGCGCGGCCGGCCCGACCTGGAACGTGTACTTGAAGCCGCGCTTGGTGATGATGTCGGCGGCTCCGGCGGTTTCCCAATGGAACACGCCGTGCTTCTCCGCCGCCTGGCTGACCGGGATCGCGAGCTGCGACACGCCGGACCCGAGCGTCATCTTGACGCCTTCCTTGGTGATCAGGCGCTCGGTCTCGCTCACCGCCGCGGTCGGGCTCGGAATGTCGGCGAGCAGGAATTCCACCTTGCGGCCGTTCACCCCACCACGCTCGTTGATCATGTCGCGTGCGATCGACATCGCCGTGAAGTTCTCGATGCCGTTCTTGGTGGCGGCGCCGGTCATGGGCTGCAGCACGCCGATCTTGATCGGATCCTGTGCTTCGGCCGGCGCGTGAGACAGCAAAGAAAACGCTGCAGCCGCCAGCGCGGCCAAAGGCAATCCGTTACGCATTCTGTTTCCCTTCGTCGAACACCCGGCCTGAGCAGATGCTATTCTCATGCCAGCTCATGCAGCAACTGCATTGGGTCTATTCTTGCGATACGAAAAACGAATATCGCGTGCGCAAACGCCGCCATGCATCCTGTGGATGCCGAAGAGGCTTCTGCACGCGCATCGGACCGCCCCCGCGCTCCTCGGTTGACAAGCGCAGCGAAACGCTTGCTCAAACCCTCCTCCTCCCGCCCGCAAGCTAAGGATCCGCAATGCCCCGCACCGCACCGTTCAAGACCTCGCCGAGCAATCCGTCGCTCGGCGAAATCCAGACTCAGCCGGAGAGGAAGCGGGACATGCCGTATGCGCCGGCGATCCGCGTCGAGGCGCCGGGCGACCTCTTGTTCATTTCAGGCGCGACGCCGTCGCCGCTCTATCACCGGCATCCGCACGACCTGACCGAGCACAATCACCCGGTCGGCATCGAGGCGCAGACGCGGCTCGCGATGGAGAACATCCGCGGCATCCTCGATCACGAGGGACTGGCCTGGACCGACGTGGTCAAGGTGACCAAGTATCTCACCGACATGCGCGACATGGACGGCATGGTGGCGGTGCTGGCGGAATATTTCGGGGCCTGGACCCCAGCCAGCACCACGGTCTGCGTCAACCAGCTCTCCACGCCGGGGGCGCGCGTCGAGCTCGACATGATCGCGGCCTATCCGAAGCGCTGACGGCGCATCCGGGCGGCCGCGCCTGTCGCGGATCAGTCTTCTCGCGTGCGCGCGAACAGCGAGATCGGGAAGTCGGCGGCGTAACGGCGGCCGGCCGGCGGCGGGCGGAATTCCTGCGGCGGGCTGCGGTCCGGCTCCACCACCTTGCGATACAGGTGCCAGGTGGCGTGGCCGAGCACCGGCATCACCACCGCGAGGCCGAAGAACAGCGGGATCGATCCGAGCAGCAGCGCGCCGGCGACGATCAGTCCCCACATCGCCATCGTCATCGGATTCTTCACCACCGCCCGGACCGAGGTGACGGCGGCGCCGGCAGCGCCGACATTGCGGTCGAGCAGCAGCGGGAACGACACCACGCTGATCATCAGCACCGCAAGCGCGAACAGGAAGCCGACCGCGTTGCCGACGATGATCAGGCTCCACCCCGCATTGGTGCTGAGCACCTGGCGGGCGAAGCCGGTCAGCGACTCCGGCTCGCGATAGCCGAAGTTGGCGATATAGATCGCATGCGCAACCGCCAGCCAGATGCCGAAGATGATCAGCAGCACCAGGCCGAGCGCCACGATCGCGCCGAACGAGCGCGAATGCACCACGTCGAAGGCGTGCCGCCAGTCGGTGTCGAGCCCCTGCTCGCGCCGGCGGCTGAGTTCGTAGAGGCCGATCGCGGCAAACGGGCCGATCAGCGCGAACCCCGCCGCCAGCGGATACAACAGCGGCAGGACCTCGAAGCCGAGCGTGGCGCGCACCAGCACGATGCCCACGATCGGATACAGCAGGCAGAGGAAGACCGCGTGGGTCGGCATCGCCAGGAAGTCGTCGTAGCCCTTCGCCAGCGCGTCCTTCAGGTCGGCCGGCGTAATGCTGCGGACTTCCGGCAGCGCCGGCGCCGCTCCGGCCGCGGGTGGCGCCGCGGGGCCGGGGGTGAGGGTGTCTTGATGCGTCATGGTGCTTCCTCCGAACGTTTTTGCGTTCAAGCGAGGTCGCGACTGCCGCAACACAAGGCCCGATGGACCGAACGGGGTACGCCGAGCCGCGACCCGCAATCTCGGGGGAGCTTACGCCGTTCGTGCGCGCTTGTCTCGCGCGCGACGTGCGACTTCGGGCGCATGCGCGGTTAAGGAAGCGTTACCTTGCGGCGCCCCCGGCGGGCCGTGGTTGCCGGCAGCGCGCTGGTGCCGCTTTACCGAATTGTTTAAACTTCCCGCGTACCTTGCGGTCGACGTGCATGACAGGCCGGACGTGAAACGCGTTCAAGCCGCCCCCGACATCCAGAACGGAGCGGACGTGAGACAGGGCGACCGCAGCGTCCACCCCCTTCGCCAAGGTGCGTTCATCATCGAGCCGCGGCCGGCCGCCGGCCAACCGCCCGGTCCGCCCGCCGCCACGTCGCGGGCCTGCGACCATGCCGGCATCCTCGCCTCTGTCGGGGAGGCTGCCTACGAGTGGCACATCGACAGCGACACGCTGACCTGGAGCGACAACGCCGCCGCCGTGCTCGGCATCCCGGATCGCGCCGCCGTCGCCAGCAACCGCGACTATGCCCGCTTCCTCGCCCCCGGCACGGCGCAAAGCCGGTTCGACGCCGTGATGGAGCCCGGCGCCCGCGACGAGGGTCATGGGGTTCCGTATCAGCTGCAATACGCGCTGAACATCGGCGGCACTCCGCTGTGGCTGGAGGACACCGGGCGCTGGTTCGCGGGTCCGAACGGGCGCCCGCGCGTCGCCCACGGGGTGGTGCGGGCCGTCAACGAGCGGCACGCCCAGGAGGAACGGCTGGCTTTTCTGTCGAAGTTCGACAGCCTGACCGGAGAGATGAACCGCGTGCATCTCACCGAGATGCTGACCGAAGCGGTGGAAGAGGCGATCCGGTTCCGCAATTCGTGCGCGTTCCTGCTGGTCGCGATCGACAACCTGACGCGAGTCAACGAGGCCTATGGGTTCAAGGTCGCCGACGAGGTGATCGCGGCCGTAGCAGGGCGCATGCGCCAGCGGATGCGCGGCGGCGATATGCTCGGCCGCTTCTCCGGCAACAAGTTCGGATTGATCCTGCGCGGCTGCACGGTCGAGGAGGTCGCGGTCGCGGCCGAGCGGCTGTTGCGCGGCGTCCGCGACGAGGTGGTGCAGACCTCGTGCGGGCCGATCGCCGTGACCGTCAGCATCGGCGGCGTGATCGCGCCCCGCCACGCCCGCGACGTGCAGGAGACGCTGGCGCGTGCGCAGGAGGCGTTGGAAAGCGCCAAGACGAAACGGCAGGGCTCGTTCTTCGCGTACCGGCCGAGCGTCGAGCGCGAGGCGCAGCGGCTCGAGAACGTGCGCGCGACCGACGAGATCGTGGCTGCCCTCAACGAGCGGCGCGTCCTGCTCGCGTTCGAGCCGGTGGTCGACACGGTCACGCGCGCGCCGGTGTTCTACGAAAGCCTGATGCGGATCCGGCGCGCCGACGGCACGCTGGTGTCGGCCGCCGCGGCGATCCCGATCGCCGAGCGGCTCGGGCTGGTGCGGCTGATCGACCACCGGGTGATGGAGCTGGTGGTCGAGGAACTGGTGCGGCATTCGGGCGTGCGGCTGAGCATCAACGTCTCACCCGCCTCCACCGGCGATCCCGACTGGTGGGAAGGCCTTTGCGCGCATCTGCGCGCGCATCCGGGCGCCGCCGAGCGGCTCACCGTGGAGATCACCGAGATCGCCGAGATCCGTGACGTCGACGAGACCCGCGGCTTCGTCAGCCGCGTCAAGGACCTCGGCTGCCGCATCGCCATCGACGATTTCGGGGCCGGATTCACCTCGTTCCGCAACCTGCGCAAGCTCGGCGTCGACATCATCAAGATTGACGGCGCCTTTGTGCAGAATCTCACCCGCTCGCCGGACGACCGCACCTTCGTACGCACGCTGGTCGAGCTCGGCCGCGCCCTGAAGCTCACCACCGTCGCCGAATGGGTGCAGAACGAGGAGGCCGCCGCCCTGCTCGCCGGGTGGGGCTGCGACTGCCTGCAGGGCGCGCTGGTCGGCTTGGCCTCGACGGAGCCGCCATGGGCCGATGCGGCGGCCGGTCGCGCCGGCACCGCCTGACGCGACGTTTGAAACTGGCTCGCGTCCTTCGCGGGACGACGCTTCTGACGGAGCGCCTCAGCGCTCCTTCTTGCCGCCCTCGGCGCGCGGCTCGCCATCGCTGAGCCGGTCGAGCCGCTTCTGCATTTCCGCCATCTGCCGCTTGAGGTCATCGAGCTCGCCAGCGGGGCGCTCGACGCGCTCGCCGTCCGCATCCTGGGCGTTGGTGCGGACGAACGGCGTGAACACCGAGAAGGCGCGCTCGAACAGCTCCATGTTGCGGCGCGCCTGGTCTTCGATCGCGCCGAACGGACCGATGCCGAAGGCGTGCGCCATCTTGGAGCGGAACTTCTCCTGCTCGCGCGTCAGCGAGTCGATGGAGACTTCCAGGAAGCGCGGCACCAGCATCTGCATGCTGTCGCCGTAGAAGCGGATCAGCTGGCGCAGGAAGGCCACCGGGAGCAGGTTCTGCCCCTCCTTGCCCTCCTGCTCGAAGATGATCTGGGCGAGCACCGAGCGGGTGATATCCTCGCCGGTCTTGGCGTCGTAGACCAGGAAGTCTTCGCCGCCCTTGACCATGGAGGCGAGGTCTTCCAGCGTCACGTAGGTGCTGGTGCCGGTATTGTAGAGGCGCCGGTTGGCGTACTTCTTGATCGTGACCGGTGCGTCGGATTTGGCCATCTGCATCGCGTCATTGGCGCCGCGGGACGCGGCCGGAGCCCGTAGCATAAGCAGTTTCGCGCATGGGGGGCCACCGTTTTATGCGGGGCTCCCATCCCTACATCCATGCCGTGCAGGCTTGTCCGCGCCATCCTATATGCTAAGCGAGAAAGAGGATCGTCGCGGCCGCACGCAGTCCGCGCGCCTCGCGGGCGTATTTTCACACTTCTTTGCGGCCGGCTGCCGCAGCCGTCGGGCCGTTAATCACAGGAGCAAATCCATGAAGGACGACATCGTCATCGTCGGCGCGGCGCGCACGCCGGTCGGCACCTTCAACGGCGCCTTCGCCAATACGCCTGCGCATGAGCTCGGCAGGGTCGCGATCCAGGCCGCCATGCAGCGCGCCAAGGTGGATCCGGCTTCCGTGTCGGAAACCATCATGGGCCAGATCCTCACCGCCGGTCAGGGGCAGAACCCGGCCCGGCAGGCTTCGATCGCGGCCGGCATCCCGGTGGAGAGCCCGGCCTGGGGCGTCAACCAGCTCTGCGGCTCCGGCCTGCGCGCGGTGGCGCTGGGTTACCAGGCGATCCTCAACGGCGACTCCAGCATCGTGATCGCCGGCGGGCAGGAATCCATGAGCATGGCGCCGCACTGCCAGCATCTGCGCAACGGCGTGAAGATGGGCAATGTCGAGTTCGTCGACACCATGATCAAGGACGGCCTGTGGGACGCCTTCAACGGCTACCACATGGGCACGACCGCCGAGAACGTGGCGCAGAAGTACCAGATCACCCGTTCGCAGCAGGACGAGTTCGCGGTCGCTTCCCAGAACAAGGCCGAGGCGGCGCAGAAGGCCGGCCGCTTCAAGGACGAGATCGCGCCCGTGACGGTGAAGTCGCGCAAGGGCGACATCGTGGTCGACACCGACGAATATCCGCGCCACGGCGCCACCCTCGACGGCATGGCGAAGCTGCGGCCGGCGTTCTCCAAGGACGGCTCGGTGACGGCCGGCAACGCTTCCGGCATCAACGACGGCGCCGCCGCGGTGGTGCTGATGAAGGCGTCCGAAGCCGCCAAGGATGGCCGCCAGGTGCTGGCCCGCATCGTCTCCTGGGCGCATGCCGGCGTCGACCCGTCGATCATGGGCACCGGGCCGATCCCGGCCTCGCGCGCCGCGCTGCAGAAGGCCGGCTGGAAGATCGACGACCTCGACCTGATCGAGGCCAACGAGGCGTTCGCCGCGCAGGCCTGCGCGGTCAACAAGGACCTCGGCTGGGACCCGTCGAAGGTCAACGTCAACGGCGGTGCCATCGCGATCGGTCACCCGATCGGCGCCTCCGGCGCCCGCGTGCTCAACACGCTCCTGTTCGAGATGCAGCGCCGCAACGCCAAGAAGGGCCTGGCCACGCTCTGCATCGGCGGCGGCATGGGCATCGCCATGTGCCTGGAGCGCTGAGCGCTCCTCGCCCGCACAATCTTGGCTGAAGGGCCGCGGCTTGCCGCGGCCCTTTGTCTTTGAATGGCGGCTGAAGGTCGCGCGTCCGCGCGCGCTTTTCCTCCTGCCCGGGCTTGACCCGGGCACCCATCGACAAAACACTGTCAGCAAGCCGATGCATCACCGGGTCAACCCGGGGACGATGAATAACCTATTAGGGAGGACTCGATGGCACGGGTTGCGGTGGTGACGGGCGGAACGCGCGGTATCGGCGCGGCGATCTCGAAGGCACTGAAGGCTGCCGGCTATAGCGTCGCCGCCAACTACGGCGGCAATGACGAGGCGGCGCAGAAGTTCAAGGCCGAGACCGGCATCCCGGTGTTCAAGTGGGACGTCTCCTCCCACGAGGCCTGTGCCGAGGGCGTGAAGAAGGTGGAAGCCGAGCTCGGCCCGGTGGAGATCCTGGTCAACAATGCCGGCATCACCCGCGACACCATGTTCCACCGCATGCGGCCGGAGCAGTGGAGCCAGGTGATCAACACTAACCTCGGTTCGCTGTTCAACATGTGCCGGCCGGTGATCGAGGGCATGCGCGAGCGCAAGTTCGGGCGCATCGTCAACATCGCGTCGATCAACGGCCAGAAGGGCCAGATGGGGCAGAGCAACTACTCGGCCGCCAAGGCGGGCGAGCTCGGCTTCACCAAGGCGCTGGCGCAGGAAGGCGCGCGCGCCGGCATCACCGTGAACGCCATCTGCCCCGGCTACATCAACACCGAGATGGTGCAGGCGGTGCCGAAGGATGTCTTGGAGAAGAGCATCATCCCGCAGATTCCGATCGGGCGCCTGGGCGAGCCGGAGGACATCGCGCGCTGCGTGGTGTTCCTGGTGGCGGACGACGCGGGCTACATCACCGGCTCGACCATCTCGGCCAACGGCGGCCAGCTGATGACGTAAGGCCGTGCCGCAGCCTCACGCGAAGCGTCAGCTGCGGATATCCATGGCGCTGCGCATGCCGTCGCTCAACAGGTTGCAGCAGATCGAGACCATGAAGATCATCGCGCCCGGCAGCGCCGCAACCCAGGGATTGACGTAAATCGCGGTGCGTAGCGTGTTGAGCATCAGGCCCCATTCGGGTTCCGGCGGCTTGGTACCGAGCCCGAGGAACGACAGGCCGGAGCCGAGGATCATGCAGACGCTGATCAGGCTGGTGGCGTAGACGAAGATCGGGCCGAGCACGTTGCCGAGCACGTGCACCCGCATGATGGTGATGGCGCCGGCGCCGGAGGCGCGCGCCGCATCGACGAAGTCGAGGTTGCGCACGCTGGTGGTGACGCTCTCGGACACCCGCAGGATCGGCGGGATGAACACGATGGTGAGCGACACCAGGCTGTTGGTGATGCCTGCGCCGAGCGCACCGGAGATGGCGATCGCGAGCAGCACCGACGGGAAGGCATAGAATACGTCGACCGTGCGCATGATCGCCTGGTTGACGAAGCCGCCGACGTAGCCGGCGATCACGCCGAGGGTGGTGCCGATCGCGAAGGCGAGTGCCACCGGCGCCAGCCCGAGGATCAGCGACAGCCGCCCGCCATAGATCAGCCGGGTCAGCATGTCGCGGCCGAGCTCGTCGCTGCCGAGCGGGTAATTCGGCGTGCCGATCGGCCGCAGCCGCCGGATCATGCTCCCCTGATAGGGGTCGGCGAGCGGCAGGTAGGGCGCGAAGATCGCCGCCAGCGCGATCAGGATCAGGATGGCGGCGCAGATCACGCTCACCGGATCGCGCACCAGCCGGCGGCCGACCGTGCTCCAATAGCCGCGCGTCTTGTCGACAATCGCGAGCGGGATGATGTCCTGCGCGAGCGTGCTCACGTCATGCCCGCTTGATGCGCGGGTCGATCGCCGCCTGCAGCACGTCGACCAGCAGATTGAGGAAAACGAAGAACAGCGCCAGCACCAGGATGGTGCCCTGCAGGAGCGGCAGGTCGCGCTGGAAGATCGCCGAGTTGAGCAGGAAGCCGGTGCCGGGCCAGGAAAATACCGTCTCGATCAGGATCGAGCCCCCGAGCAGGTAGCCGAACTGCAGCCCGGTGACCGCGACCGTGGTGGGAGCGGCGTTCTTGGCGACATGCAGGAAGACGCGCCGGTTGGTCAGTCCCTTGGCGCGCAGCGCGGCGACGAATTCGTGCGAAAGCAAGTCGCCGACCAGCGCCCGCACGGTCCGGGTGACGATCCCCATTGGGATCACCGACATCGTCACCGCCGGCAGGATCAGGTGCTGGATGTGGGCCCAGTCCCAGGCCCACCCGCCGGGGCCGGCGCCGACGGCGGGCAGCCAGCCGAGCTGCACGGAAAAAATAATCACCAGCACCATGCCGAGCCAGTAGTGCGGCATGGAAACCCCAGCAATCGCAAGGGTGGTGATGGCACGATCGATCCAGGTGTCGCGGAAATAGCCGGCGACAAACCCGAAGAACAGCCCAGAACAGAAGCCGAGCAAGGCGGCGAACAACGCGAGCATGACGGTGTTCCCGACCGCCCGCGACACTTCCTCGAACACCGAGCGCCCGGTGGCGATCGAGGTGCCGAGATTGCCGTGCAGCGCGTTCCATACCCAGATACCGAACTGCACCGGCAGCGGCCGGTCGAAGCCGTAGGCGCGCTTCATCTGCTCGGCGAGCTCGTTGGAGGCGTCCGGCGGCAGCACCGCCACCAGCGGGTCGCCGGGCGCGATATGCACCAGCAGGAAGCACACCAGCGCGACCGCCAGCACCACCGGCAGGACCAGCACCAGCCGCTTGGCGACATAGAGGATCATGCGGCGGCTCCGTGGCACGGCGGCGCCGGCGCGCGTGCGCGCCGACGCGTCAGCGTGGCGGCGTTGCGAACGGCAGGCGAGTGTGGTCGCGTATCGGCCGCGTCCGCCATCCCGCTGGAGTCCGCATGCGCCTCGTTCTGCTCAACGGCAACAGCAGCCCGGAAATCACCGCGCTGATGGTGGCGCATGCGCGCCGCGTCGCGGCGCCCGGCACCGCGATCGGCGGCATCACGGCGCCGTTCGGCGCCCGCTATGTCGCCTCCCGCGCCGCCTACGCGATCGCCGGCCATGCGGCGCTCGACGCCTATGCGGGCATCGCGGCCGCAGGGAGCGCGGACGCCGTGATCCTCGCCTGCTTCGGCGATCCGGGGCTGGCGGCGCTGCGCGAGGTGGAGACGGTCCCGGTGGTCGGCATGGCGGAGGCCGCCTGCCTGACGGCGGCGGAGAACGGCCGCCGCTTCGCCATCGTCACCGGCGGCTACGCCTGGGTGCCGATGCTCCACGAGTTCGTCGCCGGCATCGGCCTCGCCGGGCAGCTTGCCGGCGTGCGTGCGGTGGCGCCGACCGGCGGCGAGATCGCCGCCGACCCGGAAGCGAGCGCGGCGCTGCTCGCCAAAGCCTGCCGCGATGTCGCCAAGGAAACTCATGCGGATGTCGTCATCCTGGGTGGCGCCGGGCTCGCCGGCATCGCGCCGCAGGTCGCCGCCGCGGCGGGCGTGCCGGTCATCGACGCGCTCGCGGCTTCGGTGCGCTACGCCGAAGCGCTGCTGTCGGCATCGCGCGTGACCGCGAGGCTGGCTGCGGATGCGGTGGAGTCGGTCGGGCTGTCGCCACGGCTGCGGGCTCTGTTGGCTCAAGAAGGCTGAAAAGGCGGGCCGCGCCCGCGCGTGCGGGGCGCGGCCTCTCTGCGCAGCGCGGTCAGTTCATCGTCAACGGAGAGAAGTCGATGAACCAGCTCTTCGGCTGCACCACGTTCTTGATCTTCGGGCTCAGCGCGCGCGGGCCGACGTCGTGCGCCACCCACAGGAAGGCGGCGTCGTCGACCGAAAGCTCGTGCAGGGCCGCGAGCGCCTTGTCGCGCTCGGCCGGATCGAACGACTGGCGCGCCTGCGCCACCAGCCGGTCGAATTCCGGATTATTGATGAAGCCCCAGTTGTTGGAGGTCGGAGGCGCCATCTTCGAATCCAGGAACCGCACCATCGCGAAGAACGGGTCCATCGCCGCATAGGTGACGTTGGTGGCGTGCGCACCGCGCGCGGATTCGTCCTTCGCGCCCTTGCGCCAGTTGGTGAACAGCGTGTTCCACTCGATCACGTCGAGCTCCACGTCGAAGAAGCATTCGCCGAGGCTCTGCTGCACGAACTCGTTCATCGGCAGCGGCAGCATCTGGCCGGAGCCGGAAGCCGACGTCTGCGTCTTCACCTTCAGGCGCTTGTCCTTGGAGTAGCCGGCCTCCTGCATCAGCTTGCGGGCCGCGTCCGGATCGAACTTGATCTGGAACTTCGGATTGCCGCGCCACGGATGCCCGGGCTCGAACGTGCCGGTGGCCGGCACCATCAGCCCGCCGAGCAGCCCGTCCTTCATCGAATTGCGGTCGACGCAGAGGTTCGCGGCCTGCCGTACGCGGATGTCGCTCCACGGCGAGCCCTCGATGCGGCTGAACTGCCACGGCCAGACATGCGGCTGCTCGTTGGCGTGGATGATGAAGCCGCGCTGCTTGATCTGCGGGATGGCGTCGGGCGCCGGCGCCTCGATCCAGTCGACCTGGCCCGACAACAGCGCCGCCGTGCGGGCGTTCGGCTCCGGCATCGGCAGCAATACCATGCGGTCGATCTTCGGCACCCGCTTCGTATCCCAATACTCGGCGTTCTTCACCAGCTCGAGCCGCTCGCGCGGGACGAACTTGTCCATCTTCCAGGCGCCGGTGCCGGAGGCATTGCGGGAGAAGGCGTCCCACGCCTGCTTGGCGCGCTCCTTCGGATCGCTGACGCTGGCCGGGACCGCGTCGGCGAGCTTCTTCCAGTGCGCCGGGCTCGCCATGTAGAGGTTGGTGAGGTTGATCGGCAGCAGGCTGTCGGGCTGCGAGGTGGTCAGCTCCACCGTCATCTTGTCGATCGCCCGCGCCGAGCGCAGCGTCGGCATGCGCGAGGCGGTGACGCCGACCTGGCTCGGGTCGAAGTGCGGCGCGTCCTGCTTCAGCACCTTCTCGACGTTCCACACCACGGCGTCGGCATCGAGCGCGGAGCCGTCGTGGAATTTCACGTTCGGCCGCAGCTTGAAGCTCCACTTGGTCTTGTCGTTGGCGTCGACCGCCCATTCGGTCGCCAGGCTTGGGATCACCACGCTCGCCTTCTCGGCTGAGCTCAGGTCCCAGGTGGTAAGCCCGTCGTACATCGTGTTGCCGGTGAAGCGGTTGCCCTCGAAACCCTGGTCCGGCTGGCCCACCGTGCGCGGGATGTCGGCCGCCGTCATGCCGATGCGCACCACCGTCTGCGCCGCCGCCGGCTGCAGCAGCGCCAGCGTCGCCAAGGCGGTGGCGCCGGCCAGGCTGGCGAACTTGAGCTTCCTCATCGATGACTCCCTCTGGTGGACGGACTTGCTTTTCAAGGACTGTGCCAGCGCGCGCTCGTGTCCCCCGGCGCCCACCCGCGGCCTTGTCGCAGGACGCGAGGCCCTGCGGATGCAAGCGTTGCTCACAAACTGGGCAGAATCAATCCGTGAGAGCGCCCGCCGCCGGGCGCAATCGTCGCAGCGGCGTTTTCGGATTAGGGGCGTTTCGGGGCCGTGGGACCGCCGCCTCACGGCTCCTGAAACACCTTCTGGCGCCGCATGCGGATCGCCGGCGAGATCAGGATCACCAGCAGCAGCAAGGCAAGCAGCAGCAGCACGGCGCTGATCGGCCGGGTCAGGAAAACCGTCGGGTCGCCGCGCGAGAGCATCATCGAGCGGCGGAAGTTCTCCTCCATCAGCGGGCCGAGGATGAAGCCGAGGATGAACGGCGCCGGCTCGGCGCCCACCTTGATGAAGAACACGCCGAGCGCGCCGAAGGCGAGCATCACGCCGACGTCGAACACGCTGTTATTGATCGAATAGGTGCCGATGCAGCAGAACAGCACGATCGCCGGGAACATCAGCCGGTACGGCACCCGCAACAGCGCCACCCACACGCCGACCAGCGGCAGGTTGAGCACGATCAGCATTAGGTTGCCGAGCCACATCGAGGCGATCACGCCCCAAAAGAGCTGCGGCTGCGCGGTCATCACCTGCGGCCCGGGCTGGATGCCTTGGATCATCATGGCGCCGACCATCAGCGCCATGATTGCGTTTCCCGGGATGCCGAGGGTGAGCAGCGGGATGAAACTGGTCTGGGCGCCGGCATTGTTGGCGGCTTCCGGCGCCGCCACGCCCTCCATGGCGCCGCGCCCGAACCGTTCGGGCGTGCGCGACCATTTCTTTTCGAACGCATAGGCGGCGAACGAGGAGAGCGCGGCGCCGCCGCCCGGCAGCACGCCCAGCAGCGAGCCGAGCGCGGTGCCGCGCAGCATCGCCGGGATGCAGGCGCGGATCTCGGCGCGGCTCGGCCACAGATTCTTCAGCTTGAAATCGAGCAGCGTGCGGTCCTGCGGCTGGCCGAGCGCGATCGCCAGCTCGGCGATGCCGAACATGCCGATGGCGATCGGCACGAAGCCGATGCCGTCGCCCAATTCGGCGATGTCGAAAGTCATGCGCGGCGCGCCGGTGTTGACGTCGATGCCGACTAGCCCGAGCAGCAGGCCGACGAACACCATCGCGACCGCCTTGCCGGGCGCGCCGTGCGCGAGCACCACCGCGCCGGTGAGGCCCAGCACCATCAGGCTGAAATATTCCGGGGCCGTGAACTTCAGCGCCAGCCAGGCCATCGGCGCGCTGGCGGTGGCGATGATCACGGTCGCGATGGTGCCGGCGACGAACGAGGCGATCGCGGCGATCGCCAGCGCCGGCCCGGCGCGGCCCTGCTTGGCCAGCTGGTGGCCGTCGAGGCAGGTGACGATGGCCGAGGATTCTCCCGGCACGTTGACCAGGATCGCGGTGGTCGAGCCGCCGTACTGCGCGCCGTAGAAGATGCCGGCCAGCATGATCAGCGACGACGACGGCGGCAGCGTGAAGGTGAACGGCAGCAGGATCGCGATGGTGGTGATGGGCGCGATGCCCGGCAGCACGCCGACCAGCGTGCCGATCAGCGCGCCGAGGAAGCAGAAGCCGAGATTGGCGGGCGTGAGCGCGACCGCGAAGCCGGTGGCGAGGTTCGCGATCAGGTCCATGACGGTGCGCCGCTCACCAT
>DASWSO010000058.1:0-1870 GCA_036402635.1 Xanthobacteraceae bacterium | reverse complement strand
CTTCCGCTACAGCGCGGAGGCGCGCGCCGCCTACATCAACCCGATCGAGCAACAGATGGAGATCGTGCGGCGGATCGGGCCGAGCCTGACGCCGATCGCGCCCGGCGGCTGGATGACGTTCGCGCCGCACCCCGAGTTGCCGGGATTTCCGACCCACACCTACGACGTCATGCACAAGGAGCACTATTATTTCAAAAGCGCGACCGAGCGCTCGACTCGCGAATGCGAGCTGACGCTGCAATTCCGCACCGTTCCGGGGCAGACAGTGGCGACGATCGAAGCCGATCTCGAGCGGCTGCTGGCGCGCATCAAGCAGGATCACCCGGCATTCAACTGCACCTTGGAGATTCCGGCGCGCGGCACCGAGCGGACCTGGAACCAGTCGGCGATGGTGTGCGCCGCGGATCACCCGCTGGTCGGTGCGCTGGCCGAAGGACAGGCGCTGGCGTCGGGGCGCCCGGCAGTGGTGGGCGCCAATGGGCGGCTCGGCAATGTCGGCGACGGCAACATCATCCAGGAGGTGCTCGGCATCCCGACCGTGCAGTACGGCCCCGGTGACATCCGCGTCTACAAGGAGTGGCCGACGCCGGACGAGCGCGTGCGCCTGAGCGATCTCGTCACCGCCGCCAAGGCGGTCGCGCATGCGACCGTGCGGCTATGCGGGTGAGACGATCCCGGCTTGGTCATGGCTGGGCTCGACCCGCGCACGAACGACGATGTCCTAATAGCCGTAAGTCTCGCGTGCGGCCGTGGCCGAAACCAGCTCGTTCGCGATGTCGTCCGCCACCCGCTCGCGCGCGCGCTGCTGCGGGTCGCCGATGCCGCCACCGCCCGGCGTGAGCGCCACCAGCCGGTCTCCGGCCGGTATTTCTTGAAAACCCTTGCCGCGCAGCTTGGCACCCGAGCTCAGTCCGACATAGCCGGCGGCGCCGTCGTGGCCGCCATCGCGCCCGCGCGGCGGATGATCGATGCGGTCGAAAGCCGCCAGGATCTCGAACGGCGTGCCGATGCCGCACTCGATCTCGATGCTCTGCCCCAGCCCGCCGCGCGTGCGCCCGGCGCCACCGCTGTCGGGCCGCAGCTCCTTGCGCCAGAAGATCAGCGGCGTCTCGGTCTCGGCGATCTCAACCGGCGTGCCGCGCACGCCGCTCGGATACGCGGTCGCGGACAATCCGTCCTTCTCCGGGCGCGCGCCGGTGCCGCCGTTCGAGGTGATCGCCATCGAGAACCCGTAATTGTTGCCGGCGCCGCTGCGGGTCTCGCCACGCACGATCAGGTTCCACAGGCACGACGTGCCTTCGGCGGGAACCCTGTCGGGAATCACCTGCCGCAGGCAGCCGAACACGACGTCCGGCAGCATCTGCCCGATCACGTGGCGGATCGCGACCGGCGCCGGCTTGGCGGCGTTCAGGATCGAGCCCGGCGGCGCCGACACCGTGAGCGGCATCAGCGAGCCGGCGTTGTTGGGGATCTTGCTGGCCACCACGCAGCCGAGCCCGAACACCGTATAGGCGGTGGTGTAGGCCATCGGCACGTTGATGCCGTGGCGCGACTCGGCGGAGGTGCCGGTGTAATCGACATGGATGCCGTCGGCCGAGATGGTCAGCGCCGCCGCCAGCGTCACCGGCGCGTCGTAGCCGTCGACCGTCATCGTGTTGTGCCAGGTGCCGTGCGGCAGCCTGCCGATCTCTTCGAGCACGGCCTCGCGCGAGCGCGTGACGATGTGCTCGGCCAGCGCGTCGAGGGTTTCGATGCCGAACTCGTCCATCATTTCGAGCAGGCGATGACAGCCGACGTCGTTGCAGGCGGCGAGCGAATAGGTGTCGCCTTCGGTGTCGACCGGCAGCCGCGTGTTGGTGCGGATCATGGC
>DASWSO010000057.1:0-2393 GCA_036402635.1 Xanthobacteraceae bacterium | reverse complement strand
CAGGCGCGCGCCGGTGCGCAGGATGCGGCCGATCGCCAGCATCTGCTGCTCGCCGCCCGACAGCTTGGTGCCTTGGCTGCGCAGCCGCTCCTTCAGGTGCGGAAAGAGTTCGAAAATCTGCTCGCGCGTCAGCCCGCCGGGCCGCACCTGCGGCGGCAGTTCGAGATTCTCCTCGACGTCGAGGCTGGCGAAGATGCCGCGTTCCTCCGGGCAGAAGGCGATGCCGCAGCGCGCGATCTGGTCGGAGCTGCGGCCGATCAGCTGCTGGCCTTCGAACGTCACCGAGCCGGTGCGGCGCGCGACGATGCCCATGATCGATTTGAGGGTGGTGGTCTTGCCCGCGCCGTTGCGGCCGACCAGCGTGACCACCTCGCCTTCGCGCACGTCGAAGGAGACGCCGTGCAGGATGTGGGATTCGCCATACCAGGCCTGCAGGTCGCGGACCTGCAGCAGCGGCGCGGCGGCCGCGTCAAGCATGGCCGACCCCCATATAGGCTTCGCGCACCGCCGGATTTTCCGAGACGGTCTTGTAGTCGCCTTCCGCCAGCACGCGGCCGCGCGTCAACACGGTGATGCAGTCGGACAGCGAGGCGACCACGTTGAGGTTATGCTCGACCATCAGCACGGTGCGGTCGGCCGCCACCGTCTTGATCAGCGCCGCCACCCGGTCGATGTCCTCGTGGCCCATGCCGGCGGTCGGCTCGTCGAGCAGCAGGATTTCGGGATCGAGCGCGATCGTGGTGGCGATCTCCAGCGCGCGCTTGCGGCCGTAGGGCAGCTCCACCGCCGCCGAATGCGCGAACGATGCGAGCCCGACCCGATCCAGGAGCTGCATGGCGCGGCTGTCGAAGGTCTCCAGCACTTTCTTGGAACGCCAGAAATCGAACGAGCCGCCGCGCTTGCGCTGCAACGCGAGCCGCACGTTCTCGACCAAGGTCAGGTGCGGAAAAACCGCCGAGATCTGGAACGAGCGCACCAGACCGAGCCGCGCCACGTCGGCCGGCGCCAGCGCGGTGATGTCGCTGCCGTTGTACAGGATGCGGCCGCGGGTCGGGCTGAGGAACTTGGTGAGGAGATTGAAACAGGTGGTCTTGCCGGCGCCGTTGGGGCCGATCAACGCATGAATGGTGCCGCGCGCGACGCGGAGATTGACCCCGTTGACCGCGGTGAACCCGGCAAATTCTTTGGTGAGATCCTCGGTTTCGAGGATGATCTCTCGACTCATCGACGCGACTGACGACGCGGCTGTTTCCCCACAGCCTACCTTGCAGGTTGCACCGCAGACGTCCAGCCCAAAGATTCAGCCGGGCGCACGATGGTGAACGTCATCGTGCCGCTGCCAGCGCGCACATTCGCGCCCGCGAACCCTCAGTGCGTCACGATGCCGCTCGCCGCCGCGGGCGCGGCGTCGGCCGCCACGATCGCCTCATACGCATTGGCGATGCCGGCGCCGCCGCCGTTGTCGGGATCGCCGGCGAGCGCGCGGGCGCTGCTCTTGAGCAAAGCACGGATGGCGTCGGGATCGAGGTTCGGCTTGCGTGCGAGCAGCAGCGCGACCACGCCGCTGACATGCGCGGCCGCGACCGAGGTGCCGGTGGACAGGCCGTATTCCGCATGCGGGGCGGGGACCAGCACGTCGACGCCGGGCGCCGCCACGACGACGTAGCTGCCGCGATTGGCGCCGGCGAACAGGCGGTCGTTGGCATCGGTCGCGGTGACGGCGATCACGTTGGGATCGGCCGCCGGATAGAGCGGCGCCGCGTTCGGCCCTTCGTTGCCGACCGAAGCGACCAGGACGATGCCGCGCCGGCGCGCCGCCTGCAGCGAGCGCTGCAGCATCGGATCGGCCGGTCCGGCGAAGCTCAGGTTGATGACGCGCGCGCCCTCCTCCACCGCGCGGTCGATGGCGCGGGTGAGATTGAAAGTGGTGCCGGAGCCCTTCGCGGACGAGGTGGACGCGAACGCCTTGATGGCCAGCAGGCGCGCGGCCGGCGCCACGCCCATCAACTGCGAGCGGGCGACGATCGCGCCTGCCATCGCGGTGCCGTGCGCATGTGGCACGCGGTCCTTCTCCTCGACGATGTCGATCTGCTTGGCGATGGCGCCGTTCATCTCCGGATGCGCCGCATCGATGCCGGAGTCGATCACCGCCACCAGCACGCGCTCGCCCTTGCCGATCGCATGCGCCTCGCGCAGCTGCAGCTTGCCGGCCGAATATTGCGTCGCATAGAGATCGGGGCGGCTGCCTTCGACCGCCGCCGCCTGCTGAGCCGGCGCCGCCGGAACGGCTGGCGTCGCTTGAACGGCCGGCGCCGCTTGCGCGAGTGCGTAGCGATAATTCGGCTGCGCGCTCACCACCCGCGGATCGCGCTCCAGCGCGGCGATCACGGTGG
>DASWSO010000056.1:0-6222 GCA_036402635.1 Xanthobacteraceae bacterium | reverse complement strand
CGGCGAGTACGAGCGCGCGTTCGAGACCGAGGTGGCGGGCGTGCGCATGCGCGCGCCGATGATGCTGATCCACACGGTGGCGGCCGGCGGCGGCTCGATCCTGCATTTCGACGGCGCGCGCTTCCGCGTCGGCCCGGATTCGGCCGGCGCCAATCCGGGCCCGAAGTGTTATCGGCGCGGCGGGCCGCTCGCCGTCACCGATGCCAACGTCATGCTCGGCAAGCTCATCCCGGATTTCTTCCCGAAGATTTTTGGGCCGCAGCAGGATTTGGCGCTCGACGCCGACGCGGTGCGCGCCGCGTTCGCGGATCTTGCGCGCGAAGTCGGCAACGAGCCGGAGGAAGTGGCGGACGGGTTCGTGCGCATCGCGGTCGAGAACATGGCCAACGCCATCAAGAAGATCTCGGTGCAGCGCGGCTACGACGTGACGCGCTACGCGCTCAACTGCTTCGGCGGCGCCGGCGGCCAGCACGCGTGCCTGGTGGCCGACGCGCTCGGCATGACCAAGGTGCTGCTGCATCCGTTCTCGTCACTGTTGTCGGCTTACGGCATGGGCCTGGCCGACATCCGCTCGACCCGCCAGCAGGCGGTGGAGGAGACGTTCGCGGCCGGCGTGCTCGATCCGCTGGCGCGCATCGGCGGCGCGCTCGGCGAGGAAGCGCGCGCCGAGGTGATCGGGCAGGGCGTTCCGGCCGATGCCGTGACGGTGCACGTGCGCGCCCACATCCGCTACGCCGGCACCGATACGGCGCTGGTGGTGCCGGCGTTTACGCTTGCTCCCACCGGGACTGCAGACGGCTGCTCGAATTCCGCGCCCTCGCTGGCGGCCATGAAGCAGGCGTTCGAGGCGGCGCACCGGGCGCGCTTCGGCTTCGTCGACGAGGCCAAGGAGATGGTGGTGGAGGCGGTCTCGGTCGAGGCGGTCGGCGGCGGCGCAAAATTCTCCGAGCCGGAGCACGCCGCCGCGGCGCATGCGTTGCCGCCGCCGGCGCGACGGACGCGGTTCTATTCGCAAGGCGCGTGGCACGACGCCGGCGTGTACGTGCGCGAGGAACTCGGCGTGGGTCATACGATCGCCGGGCCCGCGATCGTGATCGAGCCGCACCAGACCGTCGTGGTCGAGGACGGCTGGCAGGCCGAGATTACCGCCAAGAACCACCTCGTGCTGACACGCGCGGTGCCGCTCGTCCGCACCCACGCGATCGGCACGCAGGCCGATCCGGTGATGCTGGAAGTGTTCAACAACCTGTTCATGTCGATCGCCGAGCAGATGGGCGTGTCGCTGCAGAACACCGCCTATTCGGTGAACATCAAGGAGCGGCTCGACTTCTCCTGCGCGGTGTTCGCGCATGACGGCACGCTGGTCGCCAACGCGCCGCACATGCCGGTGCATCTCGGCTCGATGGACCGCGCGGTCGAGACCATCATCCGCGAGAACAAGGGCAAGATCGCGCCCGGCGACGTCTACGCCATCAACGCGCCCTACAATGGCGGCACGCATCTGCCCGACATCACGGTGTGCACGCCGGTGTTCGCGGATGCACCTGTGTCCGATGCGGCAAGCACCGCGGCGCGAGCGAGCGTGCCCGCCGCACCGGAAATCCTGTTCTGGGTGGCGTCGCGCGGGCATCACGCCGACGTCGGCGGCATTTCTCCCGGATCGATGTCGCCGAACGCGACCACGATCGAGGAGGAAGGCGTCTACATGGACAACTTCAAGCTCGTGGACCGCGGCACGTTCCGCGAGCGCGCGCTCTACGACGCGCTCACCGGCGCAAAGTATCCGGCACGCAACCCGCTGCAGAACGTCAACGACCTCAAGGCGCAGATCGCCGCCAACGAGAAGGGCGTGCAGGAGCTGCGCAAGATGGTGGCGCTGTTCACGATGCCGGTGGTGAAGGCCTACATGCAGCACGTGCAGGACAACGCGGCCGAGAGCGTGCGGCGCGTGCTCGACCGGCTGCACGACTGCGCGTTCGCCTACGAGCTCGACCAGGGCACCTTCATCCGGGTGAAGATCACGGTCGACAAGGCCAAGCGCGAGGCGACCGTCGACTTCACCGGCACCTCGCCGCAGCAGTCCTCGAACTTCAACGCGCCGGAGCCGGTGACGCGCGCGGCGGTGCTCTACGTCTTTCGCGTCATGGTGGACGACGACATCCCGATGAATGCGGGCTGCCTGCGCCCGATCAACATTCGCATCCCGGCGCGCAGCATGCTGACGCCGGAATATCCGGCCGCCGTGGTGGCCGGCAATGTCGAGGTCAGCCAGGCGGTGACCAACTGCCTGTTCGGCGCGCTGCAGGCGCTGGCGGCCGGGCAGGGGACGATGAACAACGTCAATTTCGGCAACGCCAAGTACCAATATTACGAGACGATCTGCTCCGGCTCGCCGGCGGGCCCGGGCTTCGACGGCACCGACGCGGTGCACACCCACATGACCAACACCCGGCTCACGGATCCGGAAATTCTGGAGCTGCGCTATCCGGTGGTGCTGGAGGATTTCCACATCCGCAAAAACTCCGGCGGGCGCGGCAAGTGGAAGGCGGGCGACGGCATCCGCCGCACCATCCGCTTCCTCGAGCCGATGGAGTGCACGCTGCTGTCCGGGCACCGGCGGGTGCGCCCGTTCGGGCTCGCCGGCGCCGAAGCCGGCCAGGTCGGCGAGAACTGGGTGCGCCGCAAGGACGGCCGCATGCAGCGGCTGCAGGGCTGCGACGCCACCGACGTCGACGCCGGCGAGGCGATCGTGATCCAGACCCCGACCGCGGGCGGCTACGGCGACCCGGCCGAGCGGGCGTGAAGCGCAGCGCTCGCGCGGTGCGAGCATCGCTGTTATCATGAGGCCCGCTGATTGCAGTGCGGCGCGGGGGCTGACGCCATTGCCATTCTCACGCATCATTGGCGCCGAGATCCTGCCGCCGTTCGAGCCGGTCCTGAAGGTCACCCCGCACCTGTGAGGGAGGGAAGCCATGGCAAGGAAGGCGCAGAGCAGTTCCGGCAGGCGCGGGCGCGCCAAGGGCGCCAGGCCGGCGAAGGGCGCTACCCCGGCGAAGGACTGGACGCTGACGGTGCTGGTGCCGCCGCGCCCGGGCGGCGGCGCCGAGATCGCGCTGGAATCCGCGACCACCGCCGTGCATTCCGCCGGGCTTCTGGGCTGGGTCTTTGGTAAAGAGGAGCCGATCGACGCCGCAAGCATCAAGGGTCAGTGGACCGAAACGATCTCCGGCATCGTCGCGACCGTCGGCGAATGGACCGAAGCGCAGAGTAATCAATGGTACATCGAGGAAGTGACGTTCGGCCTCACCATCGGAGCGAAAGGAAAGCTGTTGTTCATCGCGGAGGCGAGCGCGCAGGGCAGCGTGCAGGTGAAGGTGAAGCGCAAGCCGGCCTGAGGCCGACAAACGCTGCGGCCGGAAGGCGGCGGCCGTGAACCGGTATTGTCTCGCCGCGGCGCTCGCAGCGTTGTGCGCCGCGGGCGCGGCGCTCGATCCGGCTTCCGGCCAAGAGCCGGAATTCGTGTGGGCGCAGGCGCATCCCGACCGGCCCGGTGCGGACGGTCAGCTGATCGCCCGCGCCCTCGTGGCTGCGGATGCGCCGTGTCCGGCGGCACGGCTGGGCGATGCCGAGGCGGCGATGCAGGAGCGCCCGAACGGCACCGACGCCGACTTCGCCGTCAAGGTCTGCGAGCTCGTCTACGACGGCGCGTTGCCCGCCCGCATCGGCGCGGTCGCGCTGGCGCCGCGTCCGGCCGATCCGCGCCGCATCCTGGTGGTCGGCGACACCGGCTGCCGCATCACCGAATACGCCGCGCAGGCCTGCAACGATCCGTCCGCCTGGCCATGGCAGCGGATCGCCCGCCTGGGCGCCGCGCAGCAACCCGACCTGATCATCCACATCGGCGATTATCACTACCGCGAGAAGCCGTGCGCCGGCCGCGCCGATTGCGCCGGCAGTCCCGCGGGCGACAGCTGGCCGGCCTGGCGCGCCGATTTCTTCGCGCCGGCGGCGGAGCTGTTGCCGGTCGCGCCATGGGTGATGCTGCGCGGCAATCACGAGGAATGCGCGCGCGCCGGAACCGGGTGGCAGTTGCTGCTGGCGCCGGTTCCCGGGACCGCGCTGCATCCGCCTTGCGTCAACGATACCGAGCCCTACCGGCTTGCTCTCGGTCGCCTGCAGCTCGCGGTACTCGACAGCGCCACCGCCGGCAACACGTTCGCGCGCGTACAGCGCACCGCCGAATACGAGGCGATGATGCAGAAGCTGGCGCCGAGCCTGGCCGCGCAGCCCGGCGCTGCGGCGGCCGAGACCTGGCTGCTGCTGCACCATCCGCTGTGGATCAGCTACGGCGGCTGCGCCACGACCTCGCCGTTCCGCTGCATCCAGCGCGACCTGCTGCAGGATGCGCAGCAGGTCGTGAAGGCGGAAGCCGCGCCGCTGCCGGCGGCGGACCTGACGCAGCTGTCGCGCGAGCTTGCCGCCAACCTGCAGGATCCGCTCGGTGCGCTGCGGGCCTGGTTCGCCGAGCGTCCGCCCGGCCCGGTGTCGATGGTGCTGTCGGGGCACGCGCACGCGTTCCAGCTGTTCGCGCCGAAGCGGCGCTCGCCGGCGATCCCGCTGCAGCTCGTGGTCGGCACCGGCGGCGATGCGCTCGACCGCTATCCGGCATTGAAGACGCAAACCGCGCCGCAGCCGGCGGAAGTCTACGGCGTCGCCGGCGAGCTGTGGTCGCGGCAGGAGTTCGGCTTTGCCATGCTGACCCGCGGCGACGGCGGCTGGACTGCCACGTTCCATGACGTCGCCGGGACCGCCAAGCTCGCCTGCGATCTCGCGGCGCGGTCCTGCAACGTGCCGTGAAGGCCGCTTCCTTGGCCTCGGTGGAGAACCCGGTGATGAAATTTCCGAAAGTGACCGCGATCGAGACGCTGGCCGCCGACGCCGGCTGGCGCAACTACTACTTCGTCAAGCTCTCCACCGACGAGGGCATCGTCGGCTGGAGCGAGTACGACGAGGGCTTCGGCTCGCCCGGCGTCGGCGCCGTCATCGAGCGCCTCGCGCCGCGGGTGCTCGGACAATCGGTGTCGGACCACGAGCGCATCTACGCGGAGCTTTACTGCGCCACCCGTCCGGCCGCCGGCGGCATCGTGGCGGAGGCGATGGGCGCGATCGAGAACGCGCTTCTGGACGCCAAGGCGAAGGCGCTCGGCGTGCCGTGCTACGCGCTGCTCGGCGGCAAGATCCGCGACCGCATCCGCGTGTACTGGTCGCATTGCGCGACCTGGCGCATCAACCATCCGGGCCACTACAAGCCGGCGATCACCGACCTCGACGGCGTCAAGGCGATCGGCCGCGAGGTGCGCGAGAAAGGCTTCTCCGCCTGCAAGACCAACATCTTCATCTACGAGGACGGCAAGCCGCGCGGCTACCGTCCCGGCTTCGGCGTGCCGTTCCAACCCGAGCTCAACATCGACAAGACGGTGCTGCGCAACATCCGCATGCACCTCGAGGCGCTCGACGACGGCACCGGCCCGGACGTCGGCCTGCTGCTCGACCTCAACTTCAACGCCAAGACCGAGGGCTATCTGAAGGTGCTGCGCACGATCTCCGACTTCGACATGTTCTGGGTGGAGATCGACACGTTCAGCCCGGAAGCGCTCGGCTACATCCGCCGGCAGAGCCCGCATCCGATCTCGTCGTGCGAGACGCTTCTGGGCCTGCGCGAGTTCCTGCCGTTCTTCCGCGAACAGGCGGTCGACGTCGCCATCATCGACACGCCGTGGAACGGCGTGTGGCAGTCGATGAAGATCGCGGCTTGCGCGGAGGCGCACGAGGTCAACGTCGCGCCGCACAATTTCTACGGCCACCTCTGCTCGATGATGAACGCGCATTTCTGCGCCGCGGTGCCGAACCTGCGCATCATGGAGATCGATATCGACCGCATAGCCTGGGACCACGAGCTGTTCACCGTGGTGCCGCAGATCGAGAACGGCGAATTGATCGTGCCCGACACGCCGGGCTGGGGCACCGAGCCGAACGAGGAAGGGCTGCGCGCCCATCCGCCGAAAGGCCCGCAGGGGCTGCTCAATTACGGGCGGAGGGAGACGCCGTAGTCCGGATGGAGCAGCGTAGCCCGGATCGAGCGAACGGTCGCTCGGCCGGAATGACGGCGCTTGAAATCATTGCGACTCTTGCGCCGCGTGTTAGCTTTCCCGCATGACGGCG
>DASWSO010000055.1:0-3933 GCA_036402635.1 Xanthobacteraceae bacterium | reverse complement strand
GCTACCGGCTGACGGTTCGTGGCGACACCGGCAAGCCCCTCCACAGCGGATATCCGGTGCTCGCCGTCGATATACCCGCCGGGGCAGAGCGAGGCAGCCGGGACTTCACGGCGGAGGAATTGCAAGAGGGAGCAGTCTTCGATTTCGTTGTCCCGTCCTGGCTCAGCGACCGGCAGGGTGGAAGCGCCGCGTTCGTCTTTCATTTCTCCGATCTCGGCAATGCGGACCTGATCGTCACGTCCGTGATGCTGACCGAGCGACCCGCGCCTCTTGCGACTGCGCCGCTGCCGACCCGCTTGCGGCTCTCGGCGCGGTTCCGGGCAGCAGCCGGCGAGCTCGATCAGCGCGGCGCTCTGCTGACCGGAGGCGGCGTCCTACGCAAGCCACAGAACCTCCACGACATCCGACCGCGCCTGCGTCTCGCCGCCGGCCGCTACGAGCTCGCCTTCGAAGCGACAACGGCGGAACTGCGCGCGAAAGCCGGTCTCGACGCCGAAATATGCGTGCAGACCCACTGGCAGCCACCCGGCTTGGCCGGCACGCTGATCCGCAAGCTGAAATGGCGCGTTCCGCACACCATCGCTCGCCTCGCCTCGCGCCGCTACGCCGGCGCGGACCTGAGTGGGAAACAACAGACGCTTGCGTTCGACGTGCCGCCCGGCTTGCACGCCGAAGCGGCTACCGCAGTCACGGAGCGCTGGATCGACGTGCGGCTGAGCAATGCGGGCAGGACCGCGATCCAGCTTCGCAACATCGAGCTTCGCTCCTCGTCCGTCCACCACGCCGCGGCGGTTGCGAGCTTCGCGCCCGCGCCGAGCCCGGCCGACGGCCGCACCAAGCTGCTGGTGGTCGGCAACTGCCAGGCTGATGCGCTCGCCGACGAGTTCAGCCGCGGCCGGCTCGCAGACGTGTTCGCCACGAGCTTTCATTCGGTGGTTTCGATGGGCGATCTCGGCCCTGCGGAACGGCGGGAAGCTGCGGACGCCGAGATCGTGCTGGCGCAGGCGATCGGGCAGTGGGAGAGCTACCCGTTCCGCGCGGACATCCGGAACTCGGCCAAGCTCGTCATGTTCCCCTGCCTGCGCTTCGCGTCGCTCTGGCCGTTCGACCACCAGAACGGCGCCGGCGATCCGGAAGCCGAAATGGCGGATTGGCCGCATGTCACGTTTCCGTATCGGGATGGCCTGCTGGCGCGGCTGCGCCGTGAAACGCCCGATCGCGAGCAGCGCTTTGCGCGCTATGCAACACTCGATACCGAGCTGCCCGTCAACCCCAAGCGGCTGCACGACTTCGAGCGCAGGCGGCTGCAGGCGATGGACAAGAAGCTCGCGTGCGACATCGGCGCGTTCATCATCGATTCATTCCGGCGGCGCCGGGTTTTTCACACCACCAGCCACCCGACCGGAGAGCTGTTCGGCATGCTGCTGGACCACGTGCTGCGGTCGATCGGGCACGCCGCGGTGGACCGGCCCGCCGCTGATCTCGATCGCCACTTCAATGTGGTGCAGGTGCCCGTCCATCCGGCGATCGCGCGCATGTTCGACGTCGCGTGGGCCGACGAGCGCACCGCCTATGTGGTCTCAGGTCATCCGATGACCTGGGAGACTTACGTGCGGCGCTATATCGAACACTTCGGCTAGCGCTGCGCGACGCTCATGCCCGCGGCTCGAGCCCGCACCATTCCGCGACGAACAGCGCCATCGCGGTGGTGATGCGCTGCACCGACGCGAGGCTGACGCATTCGTCGAAGCCGTGGATGTTGCGGGAGGTCGGCCCGTAGCACAGCGCCGGCACCTGATCGTAGAGCGCGTGGACGCGCGTATCGAGATAGCCGGCGGTCATGAAGCTCTCGAGCGCGCGCCCGGTGGCGGCTTCGTGCGCGCGAGCCAGCGTCGCTTCCGCCTCCGAACCGGGCTCCAGCACATAGCCTTCGGCGAAGAAGCCGTTGAATGTCACCCGCGGCGGCGTGTTGGCGAGGAACGTGTCGCTGCGCGCAAACGCGGCCACCGCGCGCTCGATCTCGCGTGCCGCCTCTTCGGCCGGGGTGCCGGGAAAAATGGCGATCCGGCAATGCAGCCGGCACCAGGCCGGCACCGACGACGCCCAGTCGCCGCCCTCGATCTTGCCGATGTTGAGGTTGATCGGATGGCTCTCATTCTCGAAGTGCTCGCGTCCGGCTTTGCGCGCATTCCACTCCGCTTCCAGCTTGCGCAGCGCGCCGATCACCCGGTAGGCCGCCTCGATCGCGTTGGCGCCCGCCCCCATCTCGCGCACATGCACCGGATGGCCCTGCACCTCGACGGTGAACCAGAGCACGCCGGCGTTGGCGCGCACGAGCTTTTCGTCCTCCGGCTCCGGGATCAGGACCGCATCGGCACGATAGCCGCGAAGATGCGTCATCAGCGCGCCGTTGCCGGTCGACTCTTCCTCTACGACCGATTGCACGTAGACGGTCGCCGCCGGCTGCAGTCCGATACGGGCGAGCGCATCCAGCACGAAGAGGTTGGCCGCGTGCCCCGCCTTCATGTCGGCACCGCCGCGGCCGTAGAGCCAGTCGCCCTGAATCACCGGCTCGAACGGCGGATGTGACCACAGGCTTTCCGGCCCGGCCGGCACCACGTCCACGTGGGCCTGCAGGATCAGCGAGCGCCCCTTTTCGTCGCGCGGGCGGTGGATGCCGACCAGGATCGGCGCGTCCGAATGCTCGGCGGAGAATTTCGACCCGCCCGGATGCCGCTCGATCGCGGCACGATCCATAGCGAATCGGTCGACGGCAAGTCCGCGCTCGCGCATGCCGCGAAACACGAAGTCCTGGATCGCGTGTTCCTGCCCGCGGGTGGACGGAAAGCGCATCAACGCCTTGGTGTGTTCGATCTGGGCCGGAAAGCCTTCCGCAACCGAGGCGGCAAGCTGGTCGCGCAGGGCGGCATCGAGAACGGGCACGGATTGACCTCTGTCGAGTGAGAACGGCGGGCCTATATGCTAGACGAACGATCCGTTTGAAACGATGCAGCCGTTATGCCGGGCCTGTGCCGGGCATTCACGTCTTGCTTCACCTGAAAAAAGAAGACGTGGACGGCCGGGACAAGCCCGGCCACGACGAACTGACGAATGGCCCCACCGCTCCTCCACCTCACCGACATCGCGCTTACCTTCGGCGGCACCCCGCTGCTGGAGGCCGCGGAGCTTGCGGTCGCACCGGGCGAGCGCGTCTCCCTGGTCGGCCGCAACGGCTCGGGCAAGTCGACGCTGCTGAAGATCGCATCCGGCCTGGTCGAACCGGACCACGGCGTCCGCTTCCTGCAGCCGGGCGCGACCATCCGCTATCTGCCGCAGGAGCCGGACCTCGCCGCTCACGCGACCACCCTCGATTACGTCCGGGCCGGCCTCGGTCCTGGCGACGACGCATACCAAGCGCAATATCTGCTCGAACAGCTTGGCTTGAGCGGCAGCGAGGACCCGACACTGCTCTCCGGCGGCGAGCGGCGCCGCGCCGCGCTTGCGCGGGTGCTGGCTCCCAATCCGGACATCCTGCTGCTGGACGAGCCGACCAATCACCTCGACCTGCCCACGATCGAATGGCTCGAGCGCGAGCTGGCGGAACGCCGCTCGGCGCTGGTCCTGATCAGTCACGATCGGCGCTTCCTCGGCAACCTCTCGCGCGCGACCGTCTGGCTCGATCGCGGGCGCACCCGGCGCATCGAGATCGGTTTCGACCGGTTCGAGAGCTGGCGCGACGAGGCGCTGGCGCAGGAGACCGAGGCGCAGCACAAGCTGGACCGCAAGATCGAAGCGGAGGAGCACTGGCTGCGCTACGGCGTGACCGCGCGGCGCAAGCGCAACGTCCGCCGGCTGGCAGCGCTCAACACGCTGCGGCAGACCCGGCGCGACTACCGCGGCGCCGCCGGCCGCGCCGTGATCGATGCCGCCGAC
>DASWSO010000054.1:0-1536 GCA_036402635.1 Xanthobacteraceae bacterium | reverse complement strand
CTGCAAGGGCTTGGTTCGACACCGGAATTGCCGGCTGGCGATCCGCCGCAACCCTGTGTATAACGCGGCCTCCGCAGCCTGCCCCGGGGCGCGGTTTTAGGAGATGAAGCGATGTCCGAGCGGTGGACACCCGACAGCTGGCGCACCAAGCCGGTGCTGCAAGTACCCGATTATCCCGACGCGAAGGCGTTGGCCGATGTCGAGGCGCAGCTTGCCACGTTTCCCCCGCTGGTTTTTGCAGGTGAGGCCCGCAACCTGAAAAAGGCGCTTGCGCGCGTAGCTGCAGGCGAGGCCTTCCTCCTCCAAGGCGGCGACTGTGCCGAAAGTTTCGCCGAGCACGGCGCCAACAACATCCGCGATTTCTTCCGCGTGTTGCTGCAGATGGCGGTGGTGCTGACCTATGCCGGCGCGGTGCCGGTGGTGAAGGTCGGCCGCATCGCCGGGCAGTTTGCAAAGCCGCGCTCGTCGCCGACCGAAAAGCTTGATGGCGTCGAGTTGCCGAGCTACCGCGGCGATATCGTCAACGATATCGCGTTCACGGAGCAGGCGCGCACGCCCGATCCGCAGCGGCAGCTGATGGCCTATCGCCAGTCGGCGGCGACGCTCAATCTGCTGCGCGCGTTCGCGACCGGCGGATTTGCCAATCTCGGCAGCGTGCACCAGTGGATGCTCGGCTTCCTGAAGGATTCGCCGCAGTCGCGCCGTTACAAGGAATTGGCCGATCGCATCTCGGACGCGCTCAATTTCATGCGCGCTTGCGGGCTCGATCTGGAAAGCCACCCCGAGCTGCGCGCCACCGATTTCTACACCAGCCACGAGGCGCTGCTGCTCGGCTATGAGCAGGCCTTCACACGGGTCGATTCGACGACGGGCGACTGGTACGCGACATCGGGCCATATGATCTGGATCGGGGACCGTACCCGCCAGCTCGACCATGGCCACGTCGAATATTTCCGCGGTATCAAAAATCCGATCGGATTGAAGTGCGGTCCATCGCTCAAGCCCGACGAATTGTTGCGGCTGATCGAGGTGCTCAATCCGGACAATGAGCCCGGACGCCTGACGCTGATCAACCGCTTCGGTTCGGACAAGGTCGGCGATCATCTGCCGCAGCTGATCCGCGCCGTGAAGCGCGAGGGACGTGTGGTGGTATGGTCGTGCGATCCGATGCACGGCAACACCATCAGTTCGACCAGCGGCTACAAGACCCGTCCGTTCGACCGAATCCTGTCGGAGGTGAAGTCGTTCTTCGCTATCCACGCGGCGGAGGGCACGCATGCCGGCGGGGTCCATCTGGAGATGACCGGCCAGGACGTGACCGAATGCATCGGCGGCGCCCGCGCCATCACCGATGAGGACCTCAACGACCGCTACCACACGGTCTGCGATCCCCGCCTCAACGCGGAACAGTCGATCGACATGGCATTTCTGGTTGCGGAATTGCTCAAGCAGGAACGCGGCGGCAAAGTCAAACCGCTGCCGGTCGCGGCGGGACTTTGAGTTGCTGCGCTTCTGGCGGGCCACGATCAATACGCG
>DASWSO010000053.1:0-2305 GCA_036402635.1 Xanthobacteraceae bacterium | reverse complement strand
CTCAGATACCGGCGCGCAAGCGCTGAGCCGGCCCTTCGCGCCGCCCGACAGGGCCGCACCGCCAAGCGCTGCAAGGGAGCGGCAAAGGGTTGCAGGAGGACAAACCCCCGCCGTCCGGCGCGGCTTGACTCGATCTTCAGCATCGCCAAAAGGATAGCGACAAGAAGCACTGGCGCAGGGCGCGGCGGCGTCCGCAAGGAGAACGAGCACATGATCGCCGGGGAAGCGGATCAAGGCACCGCGATCATCGCCCGCAACGCCAGCAAGCTGTTTCTCGACGGCACGGTGGTGGCGTTCCGCCAGCTCACGCTGTCGGTCCGGCATCAGGAAATTCTCTGCATCGTGGGCCCGAGCGGCTGCGGCAAAACGACCTTCCTGCGTGCCATCGCGGGCCTGATCGATCTGAGCTCCGGCGATCTCCTGGTCGGCGGCAAGCCGGTGCGCGGCCCGCCGGACGGCGTCGCCATGGTGTTCCAGCATTTCGGCCTTCTGCCCTGGAAGACCGTGTTCGAGAATGCCGGCTTCGGGTTGAAGATCGCGGGTGCGCCCTCCGCCGTGATCAAGGAACGGGTGCAGCATTATCTCGATCTGGTCGGGCTCTCCGGATTCGAGCACCACTACCCCTATCAGCTCTCCGGCGGCATGCAGCAGCGCGTCGGCCTGGTGCGCGCGCTTGCGATCAATCCCACGATCATGCTGATGGACGAGCCCTTCGCGGCGCTCGACGCGCAGACCCGCGAAATCATGCAGGACGAGCTGCTTCAGCTCATGCAGCGCCCGGACGAGCGCAAGACCATGGTGTTCATCACCCATTCGATCGACGAGGCCATTCTGCTTGGCGACCGCATCGCGGTGATGAGCGCGCGTCCCGGCCGCATCAAGGAAGTGCTCGAGCTTCCCTTCGCGCGTCCGCGCGACGTCGAAGCGGTGCGGGCCGATCCGCGCTTCGCCGAGCTGCGCGCCCATATCTGGCGCCAGCTCCATAACGCGCGCCCGCAACGCGCCGTCGCGCAGGTGGCCTGACCATGACCGTCGAAGCGAACGATAGCGCCATCGCGGGCGTGCCAGACGAAACCGAAGACCGCTCGCGCGCGCAGCAGGTCGCCGCCCGGCGCCGCCGGAACAAGCAGATCCAGACCATCGCCATCCGTTGCGCCTCGCTCGCGATCGTTTTGACGCTGTGGCAGGTCTTCGGCGCCAATATCGATCCCGTGCTGTTCACGACGCCCAGCAAGATCGCCGCCGCCGCGGTCACCATGATCGGCAGCGGCGAATTATGGACCTATCTGTGGCCGAGCCTGGTGGTGCTCGCCATCGGGCTGACGCTCGCGGCGACGATCGGGATCGCGATCGGGCTGCTGCTCGCGCGCTTCTGGGTGCTCGACGTGGCGTTCGGGGTCTACATCACCTTCCTCTATTCGACGCCGAGCGTCGCGCTGGTGCCGCTGATCGTGCTGTGGGCGGGTTTCGAGACCACCGCCAAGGTCGTGATCCTGTTCCTGTTCGCCTTCTTCCCGATGACGATCAACACCTACCAGGGGGTCAAGAATGTCGACTCCAAGCTGATCGAGGTCGGCCGCGCCTTCCGCTGCAGCGAAGCGCAATTGTGGACCAACATCGTGCTGCCCGGCGCGCTTCCCTTCATCGTCACCGGCTTGCGTCTCGCGGTCGGGCGCGGCCTGATCGGCATGGTGCTGGCCGACCTCTACACGGCGATTTCCGGCATCGGCTATCTGATCGTGCGCACCGCCTCGACCTATCAGGTCGACAAGATGTTCGTGCCGATCGTGACCCTCGGGCTGCTCGGCGTGACGCTCACCGCGCTGCTGCGGTTGCTCGAGATCAAGGTGGCGCCGTGGACCGCGGCGGGAGCCCAGGATTGATACGGCCGGACGCGTCCTTGCGCGGCCTCGCGCCCGAATGACGAACCAAAGAATAGCCGTTGGGAGGAACTGCCTCGATGTCTAAGTCGCTTCGGCCTGCCTGGCAGGCCATGGTCATTGCCGCACTCGCACTTGCGGTGGAAGGCGCGCCGCAGCCGGCCGCGGCGCAGGCCTGCAGCGGGCCGCTGCGCAAGATCAATGTGGGCGTGTCGGTGTCGCCGCCCAATGTCGTGCACACCGCCGCCTATGTGGCGAAGGAGCTCGGCATCTTCGCCAAGCATTGCATCGACGCCAACATCATCCAGTTCGACGGCGGCTCCTCGCCGGCCGCCTCGGTTGCGCTCACCCAGGGCAATACCTTCACCACCGTCAACGACGTCCAGATCGGCCGCGGCATGAAGGTGAAGCAGGTGTGGGGGCTC
>DASWSO010000052.1:0-3532 GCA_036402635.1 Xanthobacteraceae bacterium | reverse complement strand
GGAACTGGAGGGGATGGGCATCCCCGCCGAGGACATCAGCGTCATTGCCAACAACGCCGACAATCGGCTGCTCGGCGGCGGCGCCACCCAGCGCGACGACGAGGGCCCGGCGCGGCGCCGCGGGACGGAGGCCGGAAGCGCCGGCCAGGCGACGAGTCCAACGGCGCAGGCGGCCGGTTCGCCGGGCACCATGGCCTCGACCCCAGAGACCTCACCGGCCGGCGGCGGCGATACGCGCAAGCCCGACAAGGGCGATGAGCCCAGCACGACCGAAGGCGCCTTATTGGGTGTGGCGGTCGGCGGTACACTCGGAACAGCGGTCGGCATTCTGGCGGGTCTCGCGATGCTGACCATTCCGGGGCTCGGCCCGGTGGCCGCCACCGGCTGGCTCGCCGCCATGGTGACCGGCGCGGTGGTCGGCTCCGCCACCGGCGGCATTGTCGGCGCGCTGGTCTATGCCGGCGTGAGCGAGGAGGACGCGCCGGTGTATGCGGAAGGAATCCGTCGCGGCGGCACGGTCGTCAGCGCCCGCGTGCCGGACAGCGAGCGCGCCCGCACCGAGAAAATCATGAATGCCGGGGCGGTCGATGCGCAGGCGCGACGCGCACAATACGAAAGGGAAGGTTGGCGCGGCTTTGACGCCAGCGCGCCGGCTCACGCCACGGCGGCGAGCAGCGAGCGCCCGACCGCCAGCGCGGGCGCGACGGCGCGATAGCGTTTCGGCGCCGTGGCGTTCAGTCCGTTGCGCCGAGTGCCTCTGCCAGCAGTTCGAGCGCGCGGGCTGCGAACGCCTCCATGTTGGTACGGCGATCGGCGCTGCCGGTACGCAAAGTGGCGGCTTGCGCCGCCGGACCGGCGATCGCGACGCAAGTGTGCCCGGCCGGATCGCCGTAGCGGTTGCCGGACGGGCCGGCGGCGCCGGCTTCCGCCAGTCCCCAGGTCGCGCCGAGCCGCTCGCGCAGCCGTTCGGCGAGCAGCGCGGCGTAAGACTCGCTCGCCGGCCGCAGGCCGGCCATGTCGGCGACTGAAATTCCGACCAGCCCGGTGCGCGCCGCGCCGGTATAGACCACGGCGCCGCCGAGGAAGTAGGCGGACGCGCCCGGCACCGTCAGCAGCGCCGCCGAGATCAATCCGCCGGCGGAGCCCTCAGCGACCGCAATCGTCTCACGCCGCGCGATCAGGCGAGCGGCGATTTTTTCAGCGAGCGGCAGCAAGCGGTCCATGCGGCTTATCCTCGATTGGTCTGTGGGAATGAGCGCTAACGCACCGGTGTCACCGGCGCACGCGCGAGACGGTTGTGTTCACTTGGGCGGGTTCACTGTGCGCTGATGCCGGCAGCCTTGACGATCGGTTCCCACTTGTTCATTTCCGCCTGCAGCTGAACCGTCAGCGCGTCGCGGGTCGAGCTCACCACCTGCACGCCGAGATCCTCCAGCCGCTTCTTCACGACAGGATCGCGCAGCGCTTCCACCGCGTCGGCATTCATGCGGCGCACGATCTCGACCGGTGTCCTCGCCGGCACGAACAGCGCATACCAGCCGGTGACGTCGAAGCCCGGCACGCCGGACTCGGCGATGGTCGGCAGCTCCGGCGCGGTGAAGAAACGCTCCGCCGTCGTCACCGCGAGCCCGCGGATCTGGCCCGAGCGCACCTGCGGCAGCATCGCACCCATGGTGTTGAACATCATGTCGATGCGGCCCGGAATGAGGTCGTTGAGCGCCGGTCCGGCGCCGCGATACGGCACGTGCGTCATGGTCAGCCCGGCCATGCGCTTGAACAGCTCGCCGCAGAGGTGCGGCGAGGTGCCGATGCCGGAGGAGCCGAAGGTCAGGCCCGGATTCATCTTGGCGTGCGCGATGAACTCCTGCACCGACTTCACGTGCGAGGAGTTCGGCACCGCCATCAGGTTGGGATAGCGGCAGAGCATCGAGACCGGCGCCAGGTCGGCGATCGGATCGTATGGCAGCGAGGCGTAGATGAAGCGGTTGACGGCGAGCGGCAGCGTGCCGAACAGCATCGTGTAGCCGTCGCCTTCTGCGCGCGCCGCCGCCTCGTTGCCGATATTGCTGCCGGCGCCGCCGCGGTTCTCGATCACCACCTGCTGGCCCCACAGTTCCGACAGCTTGGTGGTGACGATGCGGGCGACCGCATCGGTGCCGCCGCCCGGCGGGAACGGCACGATCAGCCGCACGAATCGCGTCGGCCACTCCTGGGCCGAGGCGCCCCGGAGGAGGGCGGGCACCAGCGTGGCGCTCAGCCCAGTCGTCATGATGTCGCGCCGCGTGATCATGACGGCGAGCCCCGAGGCTGACGCTCAGCGCGTCTGATAGAGCGTGTTGCCGGTCGCCTTGTCATAGGTCAGCCGGATGTCGTCGATGGTGCAGAGGTTGATGTTGCGCAGCAGCGGCGACGGATAGCCTTCCATCGCCCAGTCGATCTTGATGGTCCAATCGCAGCCTTTGTCGGCCTGATTGAACTTGATGTAGACGCTGTCGCCGTCCTTCAGCACCTGGCTCAGCTCGTTGTCGTCGAAGTCGTCGTCGCCGGGCGGGTTCACGCCGATGAACTTAATGCCGTAGCCGGTGGCATTGTAGACCGTGATGTTGCGCTCGTCGGCGCCGAACGAAGGGGCAGCGGCCAGCAGGCTCGCGGCAGTGAGTGCTCCGATGATTGCAGTGCGCATCTTGTCTCCGCCTATGGTGGGGATTGAGCCCGGCGCGGCAGGCAAGCACCGTCCGCAACCACAAGTCAATTGGTGCCGCCGCGCGCACTCTATTGTTTCCGGCTTGCCTCACAGCTTGATGCCGGCTTCCTTGATCACGGGCTCCCACTTTGCCATCTCGGCCTTGAGATGCGCGCCGAGTTCGTCCGGCGTGGAGCCGACCACAAACAGGCCGAGCTCTTCCAGGCGTTTCCGCAGCGCCGGCTCGGCGAGCGCGGCCGCGGTGTCGGCGTGCATGCGCTTGACGATCGGCGCCGGTGTCTTCGCCGGCACGAAGAACGCGTACCAGCCGAACACGTCGAAGCCGGTCAGCCCGGACTCCGCCATGGTCGGAATCTCCGGCATCGCCGGCGTGCGCTGCGCGGTGGTGATCGCCAGCCCGCGCAGCTGGTTCTCCTTCATCAGTGGCACCAGCGGCGCGATGTTGTTGAAGAAACAATCGACACGGCCGGCGACAACGTCCTGCACCGCCGGCGCGGCGCCGCGGTACGGCACATGCGTGAGGTCGATGCCGGCGACGCGCTTGAACAGCTCGCCGGCGAGGTGCGGACCGGTGCCGTGGCCGGGGCTCGCGAAGGTCAGCTTGTCGGACCGGCCTTTCGCATGGGCGATGAATTCGGAAAGCGTCTTCGCGGGCGACGAATTCGGCACCACCATCGCGGTCGGATATTTCACCACCAGCGACACCGGCGCGAAGTCGGCGACCGGATCGTAGGGCAGCTTCGGATAGATGAAGAGGTTGGTCGACTGGAACTCGCCGGCGAGATAGAGCGTGTATCCGTCCGGCGCTGAACGCGCCGCCGCCTCCGA
>DASWSO010000051.1:0-1650 GCA_036402635.1 Xanthobacteraceae bacterium | reverse complement strand
CGGGAAATACTCTTTCGCGTTATTCTGCCGCGCCGCCTTGAGGAGCTTCCCCACCTTGGACGAGAGGACGTACTCGCTGCGGTTCTTGGTGTGGAGGAAATGGCCGAACCGGCGCTCGCACAGGCCGAGGCCATACCAAGGCGAGGTGTCATAGTAGCGGACGCCCGCGCTCCACGCCGCTTCGAGCGTGGCATAGCCGTCCTTCTCGGTAATGATCGCAAACTCATTGCCCAGCGGTACGCCGCCCAAGCCGAAGCGGACCGGAGGTCGGTAATGTTTTGCCGCCGTTGTCGGCATGCTGTTTTGTCCTTGTGTCTGCGCGGCAGCCGAAATACCCGGCAAGGTGGCGGCGGCGGCGATGGCCGAGCCCTGGATGGCCAAGCCAAGGATATCGCGGCGGTTGTGGGGGAGCGATGCGGCCTTCAGTGGTTCCAACATTTCTGTTCTTCCGACCTCGTGACGCACAGATCGCGAGCCCCGCCGGCGACCGATTTAGTCACTCGATCGACGGCAGCTTGGCCAAAATTGCTGCGGTCGATTTCATGTTGCTGCTATCTGGCGGCGGAGCCGCGCTGACATGCGAAGGGAGCAGGATCATGGGCGCAATGCCGCTTCTCTGGCCGCCGTGCGAAGACTTCTTGGCCGGCGGCCCGCCGCCTTCCACGCGGGCGGGGTGACCGCACCCATGTCGGCGGCATCCTGGCAGCTGTGGGCGCTGCTCTCGGCGGTGTTCGCGGCGCTCACCGCAATCTTCGCCAAGGTCGGGGTCGAGAACGTCGATTCCGATTTCGCCACCTTCGTGCGCACCATCGTGGTGCTGCTGGCGCTCGGCTTGATCCTGCTGGTGACCGGCCGCCTGCAGCCGCCGTCGTCGGTATCGCCGCGCAGCTATGTCTTCCTGACGCTGTCCGGATTGATGACCGGCGCGTCGTGGCTCTGCTATTTCCGCGCGTTGCAGCTCGGCAATGCCGGACAGGTGGCGCCGCTCGACAAGCTCAGCGTCGTGCTGGTGGCGGCGTTCGGGTTCTTGTTTCTCGGCGAGCGGCTGTCGGGCGTGAGCTGGCTCGGCGTCGCCTGCATCGCGCTCGGCGCCATGCTGGTGGCGCTGGGATAGTCGTCATTTCCGGCTCGCACCAAGTGGCGCGCCCCGGCATGATGGCGTTCAACCGGCACTCTCCGCCAGCGCCCTCTTGACGGCCAGAAAGTCGCGCCACGCCTGCCGCTTCTCCAGCGGCGAGCGCAGCAGGAACGCCGGATGGTAGGTCGGCAGCGCGCGGATCTCCCGCCGGCCGGTGCGATACGGCAGCCACTTGCCGCGCATGCGGCGGATGCCCTCGTTGAGCTCCAACAGCGCATTCATCGACGGCTTGCCGAGGCAGACGAGCACGTCCGGATCGACCAACTCGATATGCCGCCGGATGAACGGCAGGCAGACGGTGGTCTCCTGCGGCGTGGGGTCGCGGTTGCCGGGCGGGCGCCACGGAATGATGTTGGTGATATAAGCGGAGGTGCGGTCGAGCCCGATCGCCGCCAGCATGCGGTCGAGCAGCTGGCCGGAGCGGCCGACGAACGGCAGCCCCTCGATGTCCTCCTCGCGCCCCGGCGCCTCGCCCACGAACATCACGCGCGCCTGCGGATTGCCGTCGGCGA
>DASWSO010000050.1:0-3613 GCA_036402635.1 Xanthobacteraceae bacterium | reverse complement strand
CCAGCCGGTTGCGGAAGACCTCGTCGCCGGGGCTTTGCGCAGCCGCGGGCGTTAGCGTGGCGAGGCCTGCGACAAGCACCAGTGTGGCGGTTAGCCTGGTCATGACCTTGCTCCTCGCCCCCGGCGCCGCCGCTGTCGCTAGCGGATCAGGTAGAACTTCGCGTCGAACGACCACTTGGCCTCCTGCAGCGCGCCAGACGCCGCGGCATTCGGCACGCGCAGGTCGCGCGCCAGCTCGGTGAGATACTGCAACGCCGCGGCGCGGCCGGTGAACTGCACCGGCACATCGGGCAGATCGATCATCTGCACCGGCAGATCGCTCAAAATCGCGACTATCATGGCTACGCCCTCGGGTGGCGAGGCGACGAACTCAAATCCGGCCCACGGGTTTTTGCGATCCGGCACGGTGACGGTCTGCCCGGGCTTGATCAGGTTGGAGCTTTCGCGGGCGCGCTCGCCCAGCAGCGAATTGCGGTTGGGATAGATCTGCGTGAGCTTGCCGTTTGCGTCGACGTCGACAAGGAGCAGATAGCCGCGCTTGCGGCTGGTGACGCGGAATGCGACCGCCGCACCGGCGCGCAGCTCCGGACCCGGCAGGATCTCGATCGAAAGTCCGGCGGGATTGTCCGCCTTCAGCTGCACCGTCGGAAGCTCGCCTCCCGACATCGGCGGCGCCGCCTGCACGCTCGGCTCCGGAGCGGCCTGCGGCGAGCCTTCGAGGATGCGCACGGCGCGCGTGTTGTCGTCCTCTTCGAACGCCGGCTGCGCGCAAGCCGGAGCAACCAGGGCGGCGCAGAAGGCGCCGATCGCCAACCGCTGCAATGCTCCGTTTCGCCGCATGGTCATCTCCGCGATGCGCTCAGGGCGCCGTGAACAGGCCGATGGTGCCGATGCGGGCATCGGCCGGCGCGTGCCGTTCGATCATCTTCAGCATCTGCACGGCGGTGCGCCGCTGGTTGAGCTGCTTGAGCGCCTGTTCCAGCTGCGTCATGCGCTCGGCCGACGTGATCGCGATCACCTGGTCGGCGCCGAACGGCTCGCGCACGCGCACCGGCAGACTGTGCTGTGCGGTCGGCACCACCGCCGGGTCCGAGCCGATCGGATAGAGCGCCTGCACGGTGCCGTCCCCGGCGACGTTGAACAGGATCAGCGAGCGGCCCGCGACGCCGCTGACCTCGACCGCGACTTTGGCGTCGTTGCGATGCAGCTTGTCGTCGGGGGTCAGCCGCAAAGCCTGCGGCGCCTTGGCGGCTAGTTGCTTGTAGCCGCGCACCGCGGCCGCGCGATCGATCACGCTCGGCAGCTCGCCCTTCTCCGTCTTGTAGGCGATCACGTCGCCGCCGACGATCACGTCGCCGGTCTTCGGATCCCAAACGAGATCCGGCTGGTCGGAAGGCGCGACCACCTCGAACGGCGATTCCAGCACGGTCAGTCCGCGCAGCTTCTCGCGCTGGCCGTCGAGCGACGCGATCCGCACCGGGCCGACCGCGAGCGGCGGCTTGCCGGCAGGCTTCTGCGGCTCCGGCGGACGCACCGCCGCTTCGGTCGGACGCTGCGGCTCGGCCGGACGCGGCTGCGCCTGCGCCGGGGCGGAGGCCGGGGCCGGCTCGGTCTCGCCCATGATCTTCACGCCGCGGGTGAGGAACGCGACCTCGTTGTCGATGCTGCGGTGGGCCGGGGCCACCGTGACGGGATTCTGCCGCTGATCGGAGAGCTGGTAGACGACCTGGCGGACGTTGCCGAACAGCTCCTTCATCGTGACCTTGCCGTCGCCGTCCTCGTCGGCCTGCCCTTCGAAGGCGCGCGCGACCGCGTAGCTGAGCGCGCCGCGGAAGCCGGTGACGCCGGGAATGCGCACTTCCGGCGCCTTGGTCTTGCGGTCGACGGCCGCCAGGAAGGTGGTGTGCTCGAAGTCGAGCTCGGTGAGGAAGGAGTCCTGCGCGGTCGCGATCGGCTTCAAGGCGTCGACCGGGAGCGTATAGCGCGGCACCTGGCGGAAGCTCATCTCTGCGGCGCGGGGGTCGATCTCGCGTGCCATGCCGCCGCCATGGCAGGTATCGGCCACGAACAGCACGCGCGCGCCCTTGCCCTCCATCTTCTTGATGAGGGCATTGAACTCGGAGCCGATGATGCGCTGCTGCGAACCGACCGGCGTGGTCTCGAAACCTGCCAGCAGGAAGATATTGTCCATTCCGTCCGGCTGCGAACCCTTGACGCGTTCCGGCTCCTGCGCGCCGTGGCCGGCGAGCGAAAGCACGACCAGATCGCCGGCGCGGCTACGCTGGATCAACCGGTCCATCTCGCGCATGACCGCGGCGCGGTCGGCCTGCGCGTCCATCAGCGTGGTGAGATCGGTGACACCAGCCTTGCGCAGCGAGGCCTCAATGTCGCGCGCGTCCGCCACCGCCCCCTTGAGCGGCCGCACATGGCGATACGCATCGATGCCGACCACGAGCGCGCGCACCTCGCCGCCCTCGGGGCCGCGCAGGTTGGCCTGCGGCTCCGCCTGGATCTGCACCGCGGCGTAGGCCGCCGTCTGCCACAGCAGTCCGAGCGCGCAGGCCAGGGCGGCGCCGCGCGGTGCGCGGGTCGGGAGCAACGTCGGGCTCATTGGGTTGCCTCGCATCCGCTCAGTCTCGCCGCCATTCCACCCGGCGGTTGAGGGCATAGATGTCGTCCTGCGTCAGCCCGGACGTGTCGGCCAGGGCCATCGGCTCGGTGGCGCCCTTGCCGACGACCTCCACCTGCGCTTCGACGCCGTCGGCGCGCAGGAAAGCCGCAACCGCCTCGGCGCGCTCGCGCGACAGCCGGACATTGCCGTCGGGCGTCCCGCGCACGTCGGTGTGGCCGACCAGCACGATCTTGCCGGGCCGCTGTTCCTTCAGCGCATTGGCAAGCTCGCGTGCCGCCTCTTGGCCGGCCGGGGTCAAGTCCGCCTTGCGGTATTCGAAGGTGATCGGAACCGGCAGCGCGCGCGGCACCACGCCGCGCACGCTTTCCGAATAGAAGCCGCCGAGCCTGCCGTCACGCTCGTTGCGCGCGGTCTTGACGAAACCGTCGCCCTCCTGCCCGGGCCGCACGTTGGCGGCGAGCAGGCGCGACTGCGCCGAGCGGTCGACCAGCCCTTCGATCTCGAACTTGGACGGCGGCGTCGGCGTGAAGGTCTCGTTCTTGACGATCTCGATGGCGCGGTCGAAAGCGCGCGCCGCATCCGCAAACCGCCGCTCGCCGAAGCGGACCTCGGCGAGCGTCGCAGAGGCCTGCCACAGCACCTGCGCGCGCTCGGCTTCGCTCAGCATGCGCTCGTAGTCGGAAACCGGGCGGCCGCGCGCCATCATGAATTGCGCCGCCGCCAGCCGGAAGGCGGCGAGCCGGCGCTGGGCCGGGACCTGGAAATGGCCGCATCGCGCGTCGATCGAAATCTGGTCGGCGAGCCGCTGCGCCTCGCTCTCGCGGCCGGCATCGACCGCCTTGTTGAAGGCGTCGACGACGGCGCGGCAATCCTGCGCGGACGCGGGCTCGGGTGCGGCGAGGCATAGCAGCAGGGTGGCCGCGAGGGCGGCGCGAGCGGTCCAAAAGGAACGAAAATGCAACACGCGGAGCATGCGTCATG
>DASWSO010000049.1:0-9429 GCA_036402635.1 Xanthobacteraceae bacterium | reverse complement strand
CAACCAGCTCGAGGCCGACCTGGTGCTGATGGACATCAATCTGAAGGGCAACATCGACGGCATCGAGGCGGCGCGCCGCATCCGCGAGCTGGTCGACACCTACGTCATCTTCATCACCGCCTACAGCGATCCGGCCACGCTTGCCCGCATCCAGGAGACGGTGCCGGGCGCGCCGGTCCTGTCCAAGCCGGTGGCTCCGGGCCGGCTGGGCGCCGCCATCAAGCGCGCGCTGAATTCCTGAGCGCATCAGCCGGCCGGACTATGTGCGGTGCCCGTAATCAGCCCTGGCTATGACTCTGCCTGACGAGACCCAGCGTTCACGGCTGCTTTTGCTGTTTCACGTGAAACAATTCCTATGTTGCGGGCCCCGAACAAGGCCGGACCAACCGGAAGAACACCGGATGGCTCGCGCCGAACATGGCTTGGACCGCGTGTTCGGTGCGGTGTTCCGTTCGCCATCGGCGACCGGTTCCCGAACGTCGTCATCGCCGGCCGTGACGGGCATCAAATGATCTCGAAATAGCGGGCGAGTTCCCAGTCGGTCACCGCCTTGCGGAACTCGCGCTCCTCCCACTCGCGGGTGGCGGCGTAGTGCTCGACGAACGCCTCCCCGAACAGCGCGCGCGCGGCTTCGGACTCCTTCAGCCGCTGCGCCGCCTCGGCCAGCGTGCGCGGCAGCTTCAGCTTGTCCGGATAGCTGCGGTCGTAGGCGGAGCCCTCGACCGGCGGCTCCGGCTCGATCTTGTGCTCGATCCCCCACAGCCCGGAACCGATGGCGGCGGCGAGCGCGACATACGGATTGATGTCGGCGGCGGCGATGCGGTACTCGACCCGCTGCGATTTCGCCGAGCCCGGAATGACGCGCAACGCGCAGGTGCGGTTGTCGACCCCCCAGGTGGCGTCGGTTGGCGCCCAGAAGCCCGGAATGAGCCGCGTGTAGCTGTTCACCGTCGGCGCCACCATCGCCAGGATTTCCGGCAGCAGCGCCTGCTGCCCGCCGACGAACCAGCGCATCTCGTCCGCCATCGTGTGCGGCTGCCGCGCGGCGTGAAACACCGGCTTGCCGCGCTTGTCCTGCAGCGAGAGGTGCAGGTGGCCGGACTGGCCGGGCCAGTCGCGCGACCACTTGGCCATGAAGCTGGCGATCAGGTTGCGGCGCTGCGCCAGCACCTTTGTGAAGGTCTTGAACAGCGCGGCGCGGTCGGCGGCTTCGAGCGCGCCGGTATAGGCGATGGCGGCTTCCAGCACGCCCGGCCCGGTCTCGGTATGCAGCCCTTCGAGCGGGAAGCGCATCTCCTCGGCGAGGTCGAGCAGCGCCGCGTAGAATTCCGCATGCACGGAAGCGCGCAGCACCGAGTAGCCGAAATATCCCGGCGTCAGCGGCTTGAGCCCGCGGTAGTTCTTCTCGCGCAACGAATGCGGGGTCTCGTCGAACAGGAAGAACTCGAACTCGGCCGCGGCCAGCGCCGAGTAGCCCATCCCCTCGCCGCGCTTGAGCACGCGCTTGAGCAGATTGCGCGGACAGACGGCTTCCGCCTCGCCGTCGAACTCGGCGAGGAAGAACAGCATGTCGCCTTCCAGCGGCAGCGCCCGGCAGGTCGCCGGCAGGATGCGCACCGCCGCGTCCGGATAGGCGGTGTGCCAGCCGGTGAAGCTGACATTGTCGTAGAGCTGGTCGTTGGAATCCCAGCCGAGCACCACGTCGCAGAAGCCGAAGCCGCTCTCCAGCGCGGCGATGAACTTTTCGCGCGAGAGATATTTGCCGCGCAGCACGCCGTCGATGTCGAACACGCCGAGCTTGACGTGGGTGAGCTTGCGCTCCTCGACGATGCGGCGCGCCTGCGCCGGCGTCTTCACTTCATCGGGCTTCATGCGGTCATTCCGAGACATGGTTGAGCGCGATGTCGAAGACATCGAAGTTGCGTAGCCGCCGGCCGCGCGGCAGCGAGACCTTGCGATTGAGCAGCATCGGCACGGTCTCCTCGGTGATGCCGCCGTGCGAGCGCAGCGGCTCGGTCAGGCCGGAGAGGTCGTGGCGCGCGCGGCTGGTGCCGAATACCGTGCGCAGCGTGCCGATCACGACGATGTCGCCGATCCGGTCGGCCGGCAGCTCGAAGCGCGCGCAGGCTTCGGCGCGGCCGCAGGCGGTGTCGACGCCATCGAGGCCACGCAGGTGGTCCAGCAGCTCGCCCGTGCTCACGCCCGCGGGCACATAGACGGTGGCGAACGAGCCGAGCGCGCCGTGGTGCACGACGTAAGGGTCGGTGATCGGCAGGATCACGCGCGCGACACCCGGCGCCAGCCACGCGTCGAACAGGTCCTGCAGGTAGATCGCGTCCGGCTCGCCGTTCGGCAGGTGCTTGTCGTTCATGCCGTGATCGGCGGTCAGCGCGAGCACGCAGCCGAGCGCATCGAGCGCGCCGACATAGCGGTCCAGCATGGCGTAGAACGCGTTGGCGGCATCGCTGCCGGGCGCGGCCTTGTGCTGCACGTAATCGGTGGTGGAGAGATACATCAGGTCGGGGCGCTCGCGGCCGAGGATCGACACGCCCGCCGCCATCACGAATTCCGAGAGCTCCGCCGAGTAGACCTGCGGCAGCGGCATTGCGGCGCGATCGAGCGCATCGGCGATGCCGCTGTTCGCCAGCGTCGCCGCATCGGCGCGCTCGGCCGAGAGCGCGATGGCGCGGCCGCTCGCGAAGTCGAGCCCGGAGCCGAGCAGCGCGCGCAGCTTGTCCTTCGCCGTCACCACCGCGACCTTGGCGCCGGCTTGGTGGAACGCCTGCGGAATCGTCGGCGCGCGCAGCAAGCGCGCATCGTTCATCATCACTTCCTCGCCGCGCTCGGGATCGAAGAAGTAATTGCCGACGATGCCGTGCACGGCCGGCGGGCGGCCGGTCACGATCGAGGCGTTGTTGGTGTTGGTGAAGGTGGGAACGGCGGCGAGCCCCATCAGGTTCGCTCCCTCGCGCAGCAGCCGCGCGAAGCTGGGCGCGAGCCCGGCCTCGATCGTGCGTTCGATATAGCCGGGCTCGGAGCCGTCGATGCAGACGACGACGGTCGGGACCTGCGGCCAGGCATAGAGGCGGCCGTTCACGGTGATGGATTTGGCGGTACGGTTCATGCGTTCGGTGTCGCTTCGACCAGGCGCAATGACCGTACATGCACCGGCAGGGCCGTGTCTTGTCCACCGGTTTGCCCGAAGCCGTACGGGCGGCGCAACCCTCTCCCCGACCGAGAGGGTGGCGCCGCCGAGACCTGACGACGCTTAGGACAGGCGGATCAGCATCAATCCGCTGACGATCATGACGGCGGCGACGATCCGATTGGCGCGCAACGGCTCGCGCAGCACCACCACCGCGATCACGGCGCCGAACAGCACGCTGGTCTCGCGCAGCGCCGCGACGATGGCGATCGGCGCCAGCGTCATCGCCCAGATGGCGATCCAGTAGGAGGCGAGCGAGAGCGCGCCGCCGGCGAAGCCCGGCTTCCAGAACAGGACCATGTCGCGCGCCACCGCCGGCCCGCGCCGCAGAAGCGCCAGCAGCGCGATCGCGATGGCGTCGCCGACGAACAGGCCGACCGCATAGCCGTGGGGGTTGCCGGACAAGCGCGCGCCGATGCCGTCGACCAGCGAATAGCCGCAGATGGTGAGCGAGGTGAACAGCGCGAACGCGACGGCGCGGCCGTTGAGCCGTGCGAGGTCGTGCCCGCCGCGCAGCGAGATCAGGAAGACACCGGCGGCCAGCACCGCGATCCCGATTTGTGCCGTCAGCCCGAGCGCTTCGCCCAGCACCAGCGTGCTGACGGTCGCGGTGAGCAGCGGCGCGGTGCCGCGCGCGATCGGGTACACCTGCCCCATGTCGCCGGCGCGGTAGGCTTCGGTGAGCCCGATGTAGTAGCCGACATGCAGTAGCACCGACGCGAACAGCCACGGCCATGACGCCGGCGCCGGCAGGCCGACGAACGGCGCCAGCGGCAGCGCCACCAGGCCGGCCGCGATCGCGATCAGCGCGGTGGCGGTGAACGGCTCCAGGCCGAGCTTGATGACGGCGTTCCAGCCGGCGTGGCAGGCGGCAGCGATCAGCACGGCGATGAAGACGGTGGTGTCCATGGGCTGCGTCTACGTCGCGCGTTCAGTCAAGCTGCGCCAGCACGGGCGGTGCCATCCGTGTGGCGCTCTCGGGCCTCGCGGTTCGACACGCATCGCTTCGCGATGCTGCTCAGGGTGAGGAACGCGGCCGCGGAGCGCTTTGCATCTCGTCGAGCGGGTAGATCGGGCGCTGGATGCGCTCGAAGGTGAGCAGCGCATTGTCCGAGGTGGTGACGCCGATGCCGTCGAGCGTGATGGTGGCCTTGGCGAGCGGCGCGAACCCGGCGCGGTAGTGGATGCGCGACTTCAAGAGCAGATAGCGGCAGGCCTTCGGATCGACCCCGAGCGAGGTGAGGATGCCGGTGTCCCACGGCTCGTGGTGCAGCGAGGTGACCACGATCGACACGCCGTTGGTTTCGAACAGCGCGGTCGGGCCGGAGGTGACGCGGGAGCCGGTATACATCGGGCCGCGCACCACCCACTCGCCGTCGGAGAGCCGCCGCACCCTTCCGGTAAGGCAGAGCGGCGCGCCGGTCAGGCCGAGTGACGGCATGTCGGTGTTGCCGCCGAGATCGAGCGTGATCTCGGCGCCGACGCCGGCCTGGATCATCGCCTGCACCGCGGAAGGGTCCCACACCGCCGCGACCGCGACGTCGCGCAAACCCTGGCGGATCACCTCGGCGATCACCGACATGCAATCGGCGGTGCCGCCGGAGCCGACATTGTCGGCGTGGTCGAGCAGGATCACCGGACCTTCGGTGATCTCCTTGGCGCGCGCCACCGCCTGCTCGAGCGGCTCGTGCGCGTAGATGAAATCCGCCTTGCGGGCCCAGGCGGCGTCCAGCAGCCGGTCGCACACGCGTTGTCCCGCCGCCGCGTCGCCGTCGGCGACCACCACGGCCGAGAGCCCGGCTTCCGGAATGTCGGCCATCGGGAAGCCGCCGAACACGCTTGCGGCCAGGATCTTCGGATCGCGCTGCGCGTCGACGCACATCGCCTGCATGGTTTTCATCGGCTCGTCGGCGGTGCCCATGCGCAGCGTCTGCGCCAACAGCGGCAGCCGGCTCCAGACCATCACCGGCGCGGCTTCCCCTTTCAGCGCGCGCAGCAGCGCGCGGCCCGCCACCATGCCGGCGTCGTACATGTCGGTGTGCGGATAGCTCTTGTAGCCGTTGATGACGGTGGCGTTGTTGACGATGCGCTCGCTCATGTTGCCGTGCATGTCGAAGGTGACGGCGATCGGCAGGTTGGGCGCGATCGCGCGCATCTGCTCCAACAGCGCGCCCTCCCCGTCGGTCTCGTGCTCCGCCACCATGGCGCCGTGCAGGTCGAGGAAGGCGGCGTCGATGCCGCCTTGCGCCACCGCGTCGAGGATGCGCCCGGTGATGTGGTCGTAAGCGGCGCGCTGCACCGGACCCGACGGCATCGCTTCCGCCGCGACCGGCGTCACCACCTCGGCGCCGGCTTGCGCGGCGAGATCGAGGTAGGCGGCGGTCGGATGGTTGGTGCCCTTGTAGGCGCGCACGACATCGTCGCCTTCGTACAGGCCCCAATCGCGGAAGCGCTGCAGATCGGTCGGGATCGGGGAGAACGTGTTGGTCTCGTGCTTCATCATCGCAATCAGGAATTTCACGGCACTGTCCTTCTCGTCACGCCGCACACCGCTTGTGTCTCTTTATGCGGCATCCCGTTCGCCTCAAATCCCTTGGCGAAGCTGCGGCGCCCAGGTACCATCTTACTTGCGGAAGTCCGGAATTGGGGAGATTACGGCGATGCGCATGTGGAAGACCTTGGCGGTGGCCGGGATGCTCGCCAGCACGGCGGCGACGGCCGCGTTCGCGCAGGGGACCGTCAAGGCGGTGATGCATTCCGATCTCAAGATCGTCGACCCGATCTGGACCACCGCCTACATCACCCGCAATCACGGCTACATGATCTACGACACGCTCTTCGCGATGGACGAGAAGGGCGACATCAAGCCGCAGATGGTGGAGAAATACGACGAGAGCGCCGACCACCTGACCTTCACCTTTACGCTGCGCGACGGGCTGTTCTGGCACGACGGCGCGCCGGTGACGGCGGAGGACTGCGTCGCCTCGATCAAGCGCTGGGGGGCCAAGGACGCGCTCGGCCAGAAGCTCATGACCTTCGTCGAGGGGCTCACGGCGCAGGGGCCGAACGTCTTCACCATCAAGCTGAAGGAGCCGACCGGGCTGTTGATCTTCGGGCTCGGCAAGCCGTCGTCGAACGTGCCCTTCATGATGCCGAAGCGGGTCGCCGAAACCGACCCCAACACGCAGATCTCCGACTTCACCGGCTCCGGCCCGTTCGTGTTCAAGCGCGAGGAGTGGAAGCCGGGCGACAAGGCGGTGTACGCCAAGTTCGACAAGTACAAGCCGCGCAGCGAGCCGTCCTCCGGCCTCGCCGGCGGCAAGGTGGTGAAGGTCGACCGCGTCGAGTGGCTGGCGATCTCCGACCAGCAGCAGACCGTCAACGCGCTGCTCGCCGGCGAGATCGACTACATCGAGCAGCCGTCGCACGACCTGCTGCCGCTGCTGAAGGCCGACAACGCCATCAAGCTCGTCGACTCCAACCCGCTCGGCAACCAGTACACCTTCCGCCCCAACCACCTGCAGAAGCCGTTCGACAATCCGAAGGTGCGGCAGGCGTTGCTTTATGCCTTCAACCAGAAGGACTTCCTGAACGCCACGATGGGCAATCCGGAATACTACAAGACCTGCAAGGCGCTGTTCGTGTGCGGCTCGACGCTCGGCTCCGAGAAGGGGATGGAGGACGTGCTGGAGTCGAACGTGCAGAAGGCGCAGGCGCTGCTGAAGGAGGCGAACTACGACGGCACCCCGATCGTGCTGCTGCATTCGACCGACCTGCAGGTGCTGACCAACCTCGCGCCGGTCGCCAAGCAGCTGATGGAGAAGGCCGGCTTCAAGGTCGACATGCAGTCGATGGATTGGCAGACGGTGGTCGCCCGCCGCGTCAAGAAGGACCCCGCCAATGCCGGCGGCTGGCACGGCATGCTCACCTCCTGGGTGTCGGCGGACGTGCTCAACCCGGTGATGACCGGCTTCGTCAATGCGAGCTGCGACAAGGCGGCGTTCGGCTGGCCCTGCGACCCGCAGCTGGAGAAGCTGCGCGACGATTTCGCGCGCGCCACCGACCCCGCCAAGCAGAAGGAGATCGCCGAGGCGGTGCAATTGCGCGAGCGCGAAGTCGTGACCCACATCTGGCTCGGCCAGTGGTATCAGCCGGTCGCCGCGCGCAAGACCATCGACGGCATTTTGGTCGCGCCGGCGCCGGTGTTCTGGAACGTCACCAAGAAGGGGTCCTGATCGCGCCGAGGACCCGAGGCTCGGGACCGCTCCACCACCGTCGCGGCGCGGGCGAACCGCGCGCCTGAGCCGTGTCTGAACGCCGATGCTCGGTTACGTCCTCCGCCGCCTCGCCGCCACCGTCCCGGTCATGCTGATCGTGGCGGTGATGGTGTTCTTGATGCTGCGGCTCACGCCCGGCGATCCCGCCGCCATCATCGCCGGCGACAATGCCAATGCCGAGCAGATCGCCGCGATCCGCGGCAAGCTCGGGCTCGAGCAGCCGATCGTCACGCAGTTCTTCATCTGGCTCGGCAACGTGCTGCGCGGCGATTTCGGCGAATCGTTCTTCTTCAAGAAGACGGTGGCGGAACTGATCGCCAGCCGGCTCGAGCCGACGCTGGCGCTGTCGCTCGCCACCATCCTGATCGCCGTCACGGTCGCGGTGCCGCTCGGCGTGCTGGCCGCCTACAAGCAGGGAAGCCTGCTCGACAAGATCGTCATGGGCTTCTCGGTGCTCGGCTTCTCGGTGCCGGTGTTCGTCATCGGCTACCTGCTGATCTATCTGTTCGCCATCAAGCTCAACTGGTTCCCGGTGCAGGGCTACCAGCGCATCGGCGACGGCTTCGGCGGCTTCCTGCAGCGGCTGATCCTGCCGTCGCTCACCCTCTCGGTGATCTACATCGCGCTGATCGCGCGGATGACGCGCACCAGCGTGCTCGACGTCATGGGCGAGGATTACATCCGCACCGCCCGCGCCAAGGGCCAGGCCGAGCGCAACGTGCTGTTTCGCCACGCGCTGAAGAACGCCGCGGTGCCGATCGTCACCGTCATCGGCCTCGGCGTCGCGCTGCTGATCGGCGGCGTGGTGGTGACCGAGAGCGTGTTCGCGATCCCCGGGATCGGCCGGCTGACGGTCGACGCCGTGCTGGCGCGCGACTACCCCACCATCCAGGCGGTGATCCTGCTGTTCTCGCTCGTTTACGTCCTGATCAACCTGCTGGTCGACCTCACCTACCGGCTGTTCGACCCGAGAATACGCTATTGAGCGCGCAACCCGCTCCGCTCGGCGACGCGGTCGCTGCCCCGGCCAAGCCCTGGCTTGGCGGCCTGCTGCGCGATTGGAACATCACCGTCGGCGCCGCCATCCTGCTGTTCATGGTGGTGCTGGGCCTGAGCGCGCCGCTGCTCGGCACGATGCATCCGTCCGAGATCAATCCGGCGTTCCGCAACCGCGTGCCCGGCACCGAGCAGACCCTCAGCCGCGCCGGAGCCGCTTCGACCACGTTCACGCACTGGATGGGGACCGACAGCCTCGGCCGCGACGTCTACAGCCGGGTGGTCTACGGCGCCCGCGTCTCGCTGCTGGTCGGCCTCACGGTCGCGGCCATCAGCGTCACCATCGGCCTGCTGATCGGGCTCGTTGCCGGCTACTTCCGCTGGGTCGACGCGGTGGTGATGCGGCTGATGGACGGGCTGATGGCGATCCCGGCGATCCTGCTGGCGATCGCGCTGGTGTCGCTGTTCCGCGCCGGGCTGTTGAGCGTGATCGTCGCCATCACGGTGCCGGAAATCCCCCGCGTGGTGCGGCTGGTGCGCTCGATCGTGCTGTCGGTGCGCGAGGAGCCGTATGTCGAGGCCGCCATCACGGTGGGTACGCCGACGCCGCTGCTGCTGCTGCGCCATGTCCTGCCCAACACGATCGCGCCGCTGATCGTGCAAGGCACCTTCATCTGCGCCTCGGCGATCCTGGTGGAGGCGATCCTGTCGTTCCTCGGCATCGGCATTCCGCCGGAGACCCCGACCTGGGGCAACATCATGGCGGAGGGGCGCGGCCTGTTTCGCATCTATCCGCACAACATCTTCTATCCCGGCATCTGCCTCGCGCACACCGTGCTGGCTGTCAACATCCTGGGCGACGGTTTGCGCGACCGGCTGGACCCCAAGCTCGCCAGGCGGATGTGATGTTGCGACCGGGAGCATTTCCGGATACATTTCCGGAAATGGAGG
>DASWSO010000048.1:0-1525 GCA_036402635.1 Xanthobacteraceae bacterium | reverse complement strand
CGTCGTTGCGAGGAGCGAACGCGACGAAGCAATCCAATCTTGCTCGCGGCCTGTGGATTGCTTCGAAAGGGATCGAGGGTCCCCGTCGATTCACTCCGCGGCGCCGCGCTTGACCCTTCTCCAGCGGCCGATCTTGTGAAGGGCGGCGGCGAGCTGCTCGATCGAATAGGGCTTTTGCAGAAGCTCGAAGCCGTAGCTGCCGTTCTGCGACAGCATGTGGCTGTAGCCGCTGGTCAGCACCACAGGCAGATCGAAATGGCGGCGTCGGATTTCCTTCGCAAGATCGATACCGCTCATGCCCGGCATCACGACGTCGGTGAACACCACGTCAAAACTTTCCGGATTCCGGGTCAGCTCCGCCAGTGCCTCCATGGCGTTGCCGACCAGCGTCGCGGTATAACCGAGTTCGGCCAGCGCATCGGTGGCGAAGGTTCCGACCTCGATATTGTCCTCGACCACCAGGACCGAAAGGCCATGGCCGGCGGCCGGAGGCGCATCTTCCGGCGCCATTTGTTGCGGGCGCTCGGCGCCGGCGACACGCGGCAAATACAGCGTGAATGTGCTCCCGCTGCCGACTTCGCTGGCCACGATCACCTCGCCGCCGGACTGCTTTGCAAACCCGAACACCTGCGACAGGCCGAGCCCGGTGCCCTGGCCGACTTCCTTAGTGGTGAAGAACGGCTCGAAGATGCGCCCGAACTGATCTTGCGGAATGCCGACGCCGGTGTCGGCGACGGACACGGCGACATAGCCGCGAGGACTTTCCGGGCGCGGGCCCGGGTGGGGCAGATCTTCCACGGTGCGCACGGTAATCGTGAGTCGCCCTTCGCCGCCCATGGCGTCGCGCGCATTGACGGCCATGTTGATCAGCGCCGTCTCGAACTGGCCCGCGTCGGCGTTGATGAAGCATGGCTCGTCCGGCACCTGCGTGACGATTTCAATCGGCGAGCCGGTCAAGGTTCCGATCATTTCGCTGAGAGTCTGTACGGAGGCGCCGACGTTGAATACTTCCGGCTTCAGCGTCTGCCGACGCGCGAATGCGAGCAACTGGGCGGTCAACTTGGCGGCGCGGCTGACGGTGTCCGAGATCGCATCGATGTAACGCTGGCGCCGCTCCTCCGTGAGATGAGGCCGCCGCAGCAGGTCGACCGAGGCCCGGATCACCGTAAGGAGATTGTTGAAATCATGGGCGACGCCGCCGGTGAGCTGTCCCAGCGCCTCGAGCCGCTGGCCGTGCTTCAGCGCTTCCTCGGCTTCCATTCGCCTGGCGGACTCGACATAGAGCCGCTGCGTCCGCTGCAGCGCAAACCAAAGGATCAAAAACAGCAGCGCGGTGGCAGGCAGGCCGAAAATCAGATAGCTGCCCACGGTCGTCAGCCAGCGAGCGCGGATCGCCGAAGTTTCCAGCCCGGCGCTGATATAAATCGGATATTCGGCGAGCCGCTGATAACCGAGGCGCCGTTCGATGCCGTCGAGGGGTGAGGTCACGGTGACGAGACCAAACTTGGGGTTCGCGAAGAGCTTC
>DASWSO010000047.1:0-1854 GCA_036402635.1 Xanthobacteraceae bacterium | reverse complement strand
CTCGGCGACGTGGCGACGAAGCTCGGCGCTTGAAGCAAGCCGTCATGCGCGGGCATGACGAAAACAATCACGCGAAATAGCGGTCCAGAATCTTCTGGTAGACCGCGGTGAGCGCGAGCAGGTCGGCGGCCGGCACGCGCTCGTCGATCTGGTGCATGGTCTGGCCCACCAGGCCGAACTCCACCACCGGGCAGAAGTCCTTGATGAAGCGCGCGTCGGAGGTACCGCCGGAGGTGGAGAATTGCGGGCGCCGGCCGGTCACTTCCGAGATCGAGCGCGCCACCAGTTCGGTGAACGGTCCCGGCTTGGTGAGGAAGGCGTCGGAATTGCCTTGCGCGTATTCGATCTCGCAGCTGACCTCCGCCGGCGCGATCTGGGCGCAGCGCGTCTCCAGCCAGCTGCGCAGCGAATCCTGGGTGTGGCGGTCGTTGAAGCGGATGTTGAACTTGGCGCGCGCCTGCCCGGGAATGACGTTGACGGCGCGGTTGCCGACGTCGACGGAGGTGAATTCCAGGTTCGAGGCATCGAAGTGCTCGGTGCCGAAGTCGAGCGACTCGCTCATCAGCTCGGTCATGATCCGCACCAGGTAACGGATCGGGTTGAAGGCGAGCTGCGGATAGGCGACGTGGCCCTGCTTGCCGGTCACCATGATGGTGCCGGAGAGCGAGCCGCGGCGGCCGATCTTGATGGCATCGCCGAGCTTGTCGGGATTGGTCGGCTCGCCCAACAGGCAGTGGTCGAAGGTCTCGCCCTGCTGCTTCGCCCAGGCCAGCAGCTTCGGAGTGCCGTTGATCGCGGGGCCCTCCTCGTCGCCGGTGATCAGGAACGACAGCGATCCCTTGCGCGGCCGGCCGCCATTGCCGGTGAGATGCGCCGCCGCCGCCGCCGTGAACGCCGCGATGGCCCCCTTCATGTCGACCGCGCCGCGGCCGTAGATGGCACCGCCGGCAAGCTCTCCGGAGAACGGCGGATGCGTCCAGGCGGCCTCGTCGCCGGCCGGGACCACGTCGGTGTGGCCGGCGAAGACGAGATGCGGGGCCCCGCTGCCGATGCGCGCATACAGGTTCTCGACGTCGGCAGTGCCCGCTTCCGAGAACGTCAGCCGGTGCGCCTTGAAGCCGAGCCGCTCCAGCTGCTTGGCGAGCAGCGTCAGCGCGCCGCCTTCCGCCGGGGTCACCGACGGACAGCGGATGAGGTCGCGCGTGAGCGCGACCGGATCGGTGGCGGGAGAAGCCATGCGGCGGCCTTATAGCATTGCCGTCGGCATGGCCGGTACGCGCGGTCTGTGCGGACGAAGCGGCGTCAGACCCGGGGCGCCATCGCGATGTTGCCGCCGAGCGGGTCGGGTCCGTATCGGTTCGGGCCGACGGTCCCGCGCAGGCAACCGAGCTCGACAAAGGCCCAGATCGCGATCGCCGTTCCGGCCAGCGACATGAGGATCCCGGTGGTGCCGCTGCCGCCGACGGCGAGGCCGAACACGCTGGCCATCAGGCCGAACCCGAGCAGCACGCTCGGCGCCAGCAGGAAGAGCAGCAGCCACCAGCCGGACTTGTCGCGGTCATGCAGCCGCTTGACGCCGATCGCGATGCTGATGATCAGGGTGGCGAGGCTGACGACGCCGGTGAGGAGCGTGCCGATCATGGAGCCGAGCAGCGCCCCGAGGATCGAGGCCACGATCGACGCCACCACGCAGACCAGAATTCCCAGCCAATATTTTGCGCGGTTGATACGGCCGTTGAAGCCGAACAGCAGGTCGCCCCAATTGATGTTATCCATCGTAGCCCCCCTCGTGAATTGCCGGTGCGAGCGTACCGCGCGCCTCCCGACCGGTAAAGCGGAGCGCCGCCGCCGGGA
>DASWSO010000046.1:0-2031 GCA_036402635.1 Xanthobacteraceae bacterium | reverse complement strand
TTGCCCTGGCCGGTCGGGAAGGTGTGGATCGCGTAGCCGGCGGCCGCCATCAGCGTCACGCATTCGGCCGCCGCCGAGGACGTGTCCATGTAATAGAGGCCCGGGCCTTTGGCCGGCGCCTCGGCCGGCCCGAGCACGTCGATGTAGCGGCAGCTCCGCCCGATCTTCTCGAGATTGCCGAGCGCCTTCTCCTCGATGGTGGTGAGGCCGCCGGCGATGTTGCCCTTGGTCGGCTGCGACTCGGAGAGGTCGTCGACTTTGTGGGCCTGGATCACCTGGTCCTCGTAGGCCTGCCAGGTCTTCATCCATTTCTCGCCGATCTCCGGGCTCGCCGCCCGCGCCTTGGCGAGGTGCTCGGCGCCGGTGATCTCGGAGGTCTCGCCGAACACGCCGTAGATGCCGTGCGGGATCAGCTTGTCGTACATGTTGCCGACGGTCGGGCAGGAGGCGAGGCCGGTGGTGGTGTCGCTCTCGCCGCACTTGGTCGAGACCCACAGGTCCGCGACCGGGCATTCCTGGCGCGGCAGCTCGGAAGCCCACTGCAGGTAATCCTTGGCGACCCGCGCGGCCTTGGCGACGGTGCCGATGTCGCCGGTGCCTTCGATGCCGAAGCCGGTCACCGGCTTGCCGGTCCTGGCGATGCCGTCGACCACGCGCTTGGTCCAGCCGTCCTCGATGCCGATCACCACCACCGCGGCGACGTTCGGATTCGAGCCGGTTCCGATCAGCGTGCGGAAGTGGAGGTCGAGGTCCTCGCCGAACTGCAGCCGGCCGTAGGCGTGCGGCAGCGCCAGCGTGCCCTTGATGTTGTTGGCGACCGCCTCGCAGGCGGCGTTGGAAAGATCGTCGAGCGGCAGGATCACGACGTGGTTGCGCACGCCGACGCGGCCGTTCTCGCGCCGCCAGCCCAGAATCGTGCCGGCATCGCCGTTGCCGCGGGTCTGCACGACGCCGCCGTTTTGCTTGGCCATGACGCTCACCACCGCTTGGTCTTGAGATTATGCACGTGCACGTGCTCGCCCTTGGCGATATCGGCGACCGCCTTGCCGATGTCCTGCCCGTACTTCCACACCGTCTCGCCGGACCTGATGTCCTTGAGCGCGACCTTGTGGCCGATCGGCACGTCCATCCCGGCCTTCAGCTTGAAGGAGGAATTGTCCTCCGTCACCACGCCGAGCATGTCGGTGCCGGCTTTCAGCTCCTCCACCACGACCACGCCGACCGTGTCCTTCTTGTCGTGCACGAGCAGATGCGGCGCCCCCATGATCCCTCCCTGGCTGCTTGTTCTTTGCGGTTCGGAAGAAAGACTTAGCATCCTAGGAGCAAGGCGAGGAGTCGGCACCCGCGAGGACGTCGCCTGTATCGGCGCGGATTCGCCTCCTCCCGGCCGCGCCGGCTAATCCAGGCAAAACCCTTGGGCGCGCACGAAGGCGCCGAAGTCGGCGCGCTGCGGCGTCGCGTATTGCCGCGCCTTGTCCTCCGACCAGCCGTAGAATTCCGCCTTGCCCCAGCGGCCCCGATCGCGCTCGCGAAAGCCGTGGATAGCGGCGCGGCGGCGGTCGTAGCCGTCCACCTGCGCGGCGAGATCGTCGTCGGTATAGCGGTTCTCGTGCACCGTGACGGCGAGCGGCAGCCGCGCGCTCTGGTGGCCCAGATCGGCCGGCCAGCCGAGCGTCAGGCCGGCGATCGGAACGACACGCTCCGGCAGGTCCAGCAGCGCGCTCACCTTGGCGGAGTGGTCGCGGATCACGCTGATCGGGCAGGTGCCGAGCCCGACCGCGTCGGCCGCCTGCATGAACGCCATCAGCACCAGCGCGGCATCCACCACCGGGTTGAAGAACGCGTCGAGATGGTCGTTCGGGAACGGCTTGCCGCGCATCTCCGCGATGCGCGGGACGCGCCGGCCGTTGCCGCAGAACACCAGGAACACCGCCGCATCGCGCACCCACGGCATGTCCGGAAGCAGGTCCGCGATCGCGTCATGCTTGGCGCGGTCGCTGACGATCACGATGTCGGCCTGCTGCAGGTCAC
>DASWSO010000045.1:0-6590 GCA_036402635.1 Xanthobacteraceae bacterium | reverse complement strand
GTCGGGAGCGATCGGCACCCGCTCCAGCATCGCCACCGGACCGGTATCGAGACCCTCTTCCATCCGCATGACGCAGACGCCGGTCTCGGAGTCGCCCGCCATCACGGCGCGGTTGATCGGCGCGGCGCCGCGCCAGCGCGGCAGCAGCGACGCATGCAGGTTGAGGCAGCCGAGCGCCGCAGCGTCCAGGATCGGCTTCGGCAGGATCAATCCGTAGGCGACCACCACCACGGCGTCGGCGCGATGCGCCCGGAAGGCGGCCTGCGCCTCCTCGCTACGCAAGCTGCGCGGCGTCACCACCGGCAGCCCGAAGCGCTGCGCCTGCAGCGCCACCGGAGACGGCCGTTCCGCCATGCCGCGGCCGGCCGGCTGCGGTGCGCGGCTGTACACCGCCACGACTTCGTGGCTCTGCGCGACGATCTCCATGAGCGTCGGCACCGCGAAGTCCGGCGTGCCCATGAACACCAGGCGGAGAGCCATAAGGTCAGCTTTCGGGCGGCGCTTTCGCGGTGCGGCCGCGGATGGTCTGCGCGCTCAGGCGGTGGCCGCGCGCTTCGCCTGCTTGGAGAACTTCTTCACGATGCGGTCGCGCTTGAGCTTGGAAATGTGATCGATGAACAGCACGCCGTTGAGATGGTCGATCTCGTGCTGCAGGCAGGTTGCGAGCAATCCTTCCGCGTCGACCTCGTGCGTCGCGCCCTCGAGATCGAGATAGCGCACGCGCACCGTCGCGGGACGCTCCACGTCCTCGTGGATGTCCGGGATCGACAGGCACCCTTCCTCGTACACCGACAGCTGTTCGGAGCGCGCCACCAGCTCCGGATTGATGAAGACCTGCGGGTGGCGCGGCTCGTCCTTGCGGGCGAGATCCGCCGTCACGATCCGCTTCGCGACCCCCACCTGGATGGCGGCGAGGCCGATCCCGGGAGCTTCGTACATCGTATCGAACATGTCGGCGACGAGCGTGCGCAGCTCGTCGGTGATCGCTGCCACCGGTTCCGAAACGGCGCGCAGCCGCGGATCCGGAAGGGTGAGGATGGGGCGAATGGCCATGGCGTCGGTGTAGGGGACGAGCTTTCCGCCGGTCAACCGCGCCGCGCGGGCCGCCTGCAAAGACGAAGCCGGCGCGGACGGCGCCGCGCCGGCTCGTCAGGCAGTTCGGCCGCTCAGCGCCAGTAGCGGCGGCGGTAGTAGTAGCGGCGGGGAGCGTAGTAGCGCCGGAAGGTCCGACGCGGCGCCCAGGAACGGTGCCAGTACCGGTGTCTGACGGCTTCCGCAGGTGTGCCGATGCTGTCGGCGGCGGCCTTGATCGCATCGCCGGAGACCAGCGGCATCGCCGACGCGGTCGACGGGGCGGCCAGTGCCAGACCGAGTGCTGCCAGGGCTGCAAGCAGGAACTTACGCATTCACCTCTCCATGGCCGGAGGCTTACGCCTCCCTGTTGTTGCGGGCTTTCACCCATCCACTCAGTGGCTTAGACCGAATGAACGCGAGGTGAACGCGGGCCGCGCCAAGTTGGTTCGAGCGTCCGTTGCTTAATGCGGCGTAGCCCGCGGTTGCGCGGCTCACCAGCGCCGGCGCGAATGCCAGCGGCGGTGCCAGCCTCGGCGTCCGCACCAGCCGCTCCAGCGGCGGCAGTGCCACGCGGTCGCGGCGGTGTTGTCGATCTCGTCGAGCGCCGCCTGGATCAGCCCGCCCTGCAACACCGGGGCGGCCGAGGCGGTGAGCGGCGCGGCCAGCGCGAGCGCCAGCCCGGCCGCCGACATCATCAGGAACTTCCGCATGGTGGTCGTCTCCTCTCGGCCGCATCCTTGAAGTGCGGCCGCTATTCGTCGCCCATCGCAGAGCTGTGGGCCGGATCGACTGAACCCTCGCTGAATAGGGTGTGGAGCGTCCGTTCACCCGTCCGGCGGGAATGCGGCGGCCTCGTTCTCTCTTCGTTCGTCATTCGGCTCGAATCGGTTAGAACGGAGCGATGGACCAGCCTTTCCTGATCGTCGCCGGCGTCCCGCTCGGCATCGAGGCCGCCGTGATCGCCGCGGTCGCCTTGGTCGTGCTCGCGGCCGCGCTGCTGTTACTCGCCGCCGGCAAGAGACGCGTGCGCGAGGCGGCGGAACGCGACGGCAACGCGCGCGAGCTGGAGGAGCGGCTGGTCGAGGTCGCCCGGCTGCAGGCCGACATGGCCGGGCGCGTGCAGACCATGGGCGAGATGCTGGCCGGCCGGCAGGCGGAGCTCGCCAGCTCCGTCGGCGAGCGGCTCGACGCGGTCGGCACCCGGCTCGACGGCGTCACGCATCGGCTCGGCCAGTCAATGGAGACGACCACCCGCAACACCATGGAGGGCTTGCGGCATCTGCATGAGCGGCTCGGCATCATCGACAGCGCGCAGAAGAATCTGACCGAGCTGACCACGCAGGTGACCTCGCTGCGCGAGGTGCTGTCGAACAAGCAGGCGCGCGGCGCCTTCGGCCAGGGCCGTATGGAGGCGATCGTGCGCGACGGTCTGCCGACCGGCGCCTACGAGTTCCAGTTCACGCTCTCCAACAGCATGCGGCCGGACTGCGCGATCTTCCTTCCCGACAAGCGCCCGCTGCTGATCGACGCCAAGTTCCCGCTGGAGGCGATCACGGCGCTGCGCGAGGCCAAGAGCGACGACGAGCGCAAGCGCGCCGCCCAGCGTATCCGCCAGGACATCGGCAAGCATGTCTCCGACATCTCGACCAAGTACCTGATCCCGGGCGAGACCCAGGAGATGGCGCTGATGTTCGTGCCGTCGGAGTCGGTCTATGCCGACCTGCACGACGGCTTCGACGACCTGGTGCAGAAGGCCTACCGGGCGCGCGTCGTGCTGGTGTCGCCGTCGCTGCTGATGCTGGCGATCCAGGTGGTGCAGCAGATCCAGAAGGACGCGCGCATGCGCGAGGCGGCGACCCAGATCCAGACCGAGGTCGGGCACCTGATGGACGATCTCGGCCGCCTGCGCGACCGCGTCATCAAGCTGGAGACGCATTTCGGGCAGGCCAATGAGGACATGCGGCAGATCCGCATTTCCGCCGACAAGGTCGACCGCCGCGGCACCCGCATCCAGGAACTGGAATTCGAGACCGAGGAGGCGGCGCCGCAGGGCGGCGTGGTGATCCCGGCGCCGATGCGGCCGCGCCTGCAGGCCGGCGAGTAGCCCGAATGGCGACTCGCCGACAGGTCTGCTAGTCCGGCGCGATGACGGCGACGCCGCACACCGCTCCGGCTCCTGCCCGCTTCATCGACGCGCTCGCGGTCTATCTGCAGCCGCGCGTCCTCATCGTGACGTTCCTCGGTTTCTCGTCCGGGTTGCCGCTGGCGCTGTCCGGATCGACGCTGCTGATCTGGGCGCGCGAAGCCGGTGTCGATCTCGGCACCATCGGCCTGTTCGCGTTGGTCGGTACGCCCTACACGCTGAAATTCCTGTGGGCGCCGGTGGTGGATGCGCTCGACGTGCCGGTGCTGTCGCGGCTGCTCGGCCGCCGCCGCGGCTGGCTGGTTTTTTCGCAACTGCTGCTGCTGGTGGCGATCGTCTTCCTGGCGACGCGCGATCCGGCGGTGTCGCCCTGGTCGGTCGCGTTCGGCGCGCTGCTGGTTGCGGCCGCCTCGGCGACGCAGGACATCGTCATCGACGCTTTCCGGGTCGAGAGCCTGCCCGAGCGCGAGCAGGCCGCCGGCATGGCGTCGTATGTCGCGGCCTACCGGATCGGCATGCTGGTCTCGACCGCCGGCGCGCTGTTCCTGGTCAGCGGCTTCGAGGCGCTCGGTTTCGCCAAGCACGCGGCCTGGTCCGCCGGCTACGTCACCATGGGGCTGCTGGTCGTCATCGGCATGGGCGCGGCGCTGCTGGCGCGCGAGCCGATCCGCGGCGCTGCCGGCGTCACCGAAGCGGCAGCGCAATCGGCGCGCAACCCGCTCGCCCGCGTGATCCACTCCGCCGTCGGCGCGTTCGGCGAGTTCCTGGCGCGCGACATGGCGGTCGCGGTGCTGGCGTTCGTCATTCTCTACAAGCTGTGCGACGCGTTCGCGGGCGCGATGACGGCGCCGTTCGTGATCGATCTCGGCTTCTCGCGCAACGACTATGCGGCGATCGTCAAGGGCGTCGGGCTGGCGGCGACGCTGATCGGCGGCTTCGCCGGCGGCTTCGTCGCACGCGCGCTGCCGCTGACCACCTGCCTGTGGCTGGGCGCGCTGCTGCAGGGCCTCTCCAACCTGGTTTTTTCCTGGCTGGCGCTGGTCGGCACCAGCTACTGGGCGCTCACCGCCGCCATCATCGCGGAGAACTTCACCGGCGCGATCGGCACCGTCATCTTCGTTGCTTACCTCTCGGCGCTGTGCAACAGCCCGCTGCACACCGCGACCCAATACGCGCTGCTGACGGCGCTGTCGGCGGTCGGCCGCACCTACCTGTCGGCCGGCGCCGGCTACCTGGCGGAGCGCAGCGGCTGGCCGCTGTTCTTCGTGCTCAGCACGCTGACGGCGATCCCGAGCCTGATCCTGCTCGCCTGGCTGCAGGCGCGCGGACATTTCGACCGGCTCGGCCCGGCGCGCGTGGTGGCGGCCGACGATTGACCAGGATCAGAACGGGGTGCGCTGCCGGATCGCGGCCGCGAGCGTGCCGTCGTCGAGATAGTCGAGCTCGCCGCCGACCGGCACGCCGTGCGCGAGCCGCGTGATCTTCACCTCGGCCTCCTGCAAGAGGTCGGTGATGTAATGCGCGGTGGTCTGGCCGTCGACGGTGGCGTTGAGCGCCACAATCACCTCGCGCACTTCCGGCGCATGCGCGCGCGTCACCAGCGCGTCGATGGTCAGATCCTGCGGGCCGATCCCGTCGAGCGGCGACAGCGTGCCGCCGAGCACGTGGTATTTTGCGTCAATCGCGCCGGCGCGCTCCAGTGCCCACAGGTCGGCGACGTCCGCCACCACCACCAGCACCGACGCGTCGCGTCGCGGATCGACGCACACCGTGCAGGGGTCCTGGGTGTCGATGTTGCCGCAGGTCCGGCAGACGGTGATCTTCTCCAGCGCGGTCTGCATGGCGGCGGTGAGCGGCGCCATCAGCGGCTCGCGCTTCTTGATCAGGAAAAGCGCCGCGCGGCGCGCCGAGCGCGGCCCGAGGCCGGGCAGGCGGGCGAGCAGTTGGATCAGGCGCTCGATCTCGGGGCCGGCGATCGCCTTCGCCATCTAGAATTCCACGCCATCGCGCGCGCCCGGATCGGCGTGGTCGTGCAGGCGCAGCGCCGCCATGCGGGCGAACCGCAGCAGCATGCTGCGCCGGGTGGCGCCGGCGAGCTTGTGCTCGGGCGCCTCGCGCACGATCTCGGCACCGTAGCCGTCGGCCACGATCAGCCCGGCATCCTCGGGAAAGATATGCAGCGGCACCTGCGGGGCGGTGGCGAAGAACAGCCGGTCGCAGTGCCAGCGGTAGTCCGGCCATTTCTGGTCGGCGCGCAGGTCCTCCACCGACGACTTCACCTCCACGATCCAGATCTCGCAGGCCGCACCGAGCCCGACGATGTCGGCGCGCCGGCCGGAGGCGAGCGGCATTTCCGGGATGCAGGCGAAGCCGAGCGAGCGCAACAGCCGCGACGTGCCGCGGCACACCGCGGCCGCGGTCGGCGACTGCCGTCCGTCACGGATGACGATTTCGGAGGGGAGCGAATCCAAGCTCATGCCGGACCATGGCATGACAGAAACGGACGGTGAACGAAAACTTCGTGGCTGGCGGCGAACCCGCGTCAGTGCTTGCCCGCGTCAGTGCTTGCCGGCGTCCGGGCCGTACTTGCGGTCGAAGTTCCGCGCCATCAGCCAGGCCGAAAGGTACGCCAGTGCGGCGAGACTGAGGGCTACCGCGGGGACGACCCAAGTAACCCACGTCGTGATTGTCACGCTCAGTCCTCGCTTCGCAGAACCTGAAAAAGGCCCTGAGAAACCAGATGGAGGGCGATCGCGGGGCCAATCCACGGCCATGCCAATGCCTGCACGGAACCGTTGACCAGCGGCAGGATCAAGGCGCCACCTCGCTCATCGCGGTTGACCTGCCCGCTCCGGAAACGCCGCCGCCAGCGCCGGGGCGGTCGCGGCCAGCACGCCGCGCTCGGTGATCAGCCCGCTCACCAGCCGCGCCGGGGTGACGTCGAAGGCGTAGTTCGCCACCGCTGAACCCTCCGGCACCACCCGCACGGTCTCGATCCGTCCGTCCGCGGTGGTTCCGGTCATCAGCGCCACCTCGTCGCCGCTCCTTTGCTCGATCGGGATCTCGGCGAGCCCGTCATCGACCGCGAAGTCGATCGTCGACGACGGCAGCGCGACATAGAACGGCACGCCGGTGTCACGCGCCGCCAGCGCCTTCAGGTAGGTGCCGATCTTGTTGCAGACGTCGCCGCGTGCGGTGACGCGGTCGGTACCGACGATGACGAGATCGACCTCGCCGTGCTGCATCAGGTGCCCGCCGGTATTGTCGGCAATCACGGTATGCGGCACGCCGTGATGGCCGAGCTCCCAGGCGGTGAGCGAAGCGCCCTGATTGCGCGGTCGCGTCTCGTCGACCCAGACATGCAGCGGAATTC
>DASWSO010000044.1:0-3976 GCA_036402635.1 Xanthobacteraceae bacterium | reverse complement strand
GTCGGAGCAGGCGCCGTCAGCGCGGGCTCAGGCGCCGGCAGTGCGGGCGTGAACGGCACCGGCGCGGGATACGCCGGTTCGGGCGCGAACTCCGGTGCGTTGGCGGCCGGCTCGAACTGCGGGCGGGCAGGGGGCTCCACCGCATCGGCCTGCGGCGCTTGCGCCCAGTCGTTCCATCCGGGCGCAGTCTCGGTGCCGGCGGCGGGCTGCTGCGGCGGGTGTCCTTCGCCTTCGTCACGGCGGCTGCGGCGGCCACCGCGGCGTCCGCGGCGGCGGCGACGCCGCTCAGCTTCGCCATTGCCATTGGTCTCGGCAGGCGCAGCAGCGCCCGCCGGCTCGGCTTCTTCGTCGTCAACGGAACCGGCCTCGGCATCCGCATCCGCCGACGCACCCGCCGGCTCGCGCGCGCCATCGGCATGATCCGCCGCTTCGCCGGGACGCCGCCGCCGGCGGCGCCGGCGCCGGCGCCGCGTGCCGTCCTCGCCCACTTCCGCCGCCTCTTCGGCAGTCTCAGCGGGCGTTTCTCCGGCCACCTCGGCGTCGTCTTCGCTGTCCTCGTCGTCTTCGCTCTCGGCTTCAGCGTCGGCTTCGGCCGGAAAGTCCTCGTCCTCGTCGTCCTCGACCAGAGCAGGCGCGGCGGTGCCGGCCTGCGCCGCGATCGCGCGCGCGGCTTCCACCGAATGCACCTGCTCGCCGCGCTCGATCAAGAACGGCTGCTGCGCGTTCACGCTGTCGTCGGCGTTGACCGTGATGGTGATGTGGAAGCGGCTCTCCAGCTCACGCAGATGCGCGCGCTTGTGATTGAGCACGTAGAGCGCGATGTCGGAGCGCGTCCGCACGATCAGGTCGTGGGTGCCGCCCTTGAGCAGCGTCTCCTCGATCGAGCGCAGCAACTGCAGCGTGACCGACGAGACCGAGCGCACATGGCCGGTGCCGCCGCAATGCGGGCATTTCTCGGTCGTGCTTTCCAGCACGCTCGAGCGGATGCGCTGGCGCGACATCTCCAACAGGCCGAAATGCGAGATCCGGCCGACCTGGATGCGCGCCCGGTCGTTCTTCAGGCATTCCTTGAGCTTGCGCTCGACCGACCGGTTGTTGCGCTTCTCGTCCATGTCGATGAAATCGATGACGATCAGCCCGGCGAGGTCGCGCAAGCGCAGCTGTCGCGCGATCTCCTCGGCCGCTTCCGTGTTGGTCTTGAGCGCGGTGTCCTCGATGTGGTGCTCGCGCGTGGCGCGGCCCGAATTCACGTCGATCGCGACCAGTGCCTCGGCCTGGTTGATGACGATGTAGCCGCCCGAGCGGAGCTGCACGATCGGCGAGAACATCGCGTCGAGCTGGCCTTCGACCCCGTAGCGCGTGAACACCGGCTGCGAGTCGCGGTAGAGCTTCACGTTCTTGGCATGGCTCGGCATGAGCATGCGCATGAAGTCCTTGGCCTCGCGGTAGCCGTCCTCGCCGGCGACGACGACTTCGTCGATGTCCTTGTTGTAGAGGTCGCGGATCGAGCGCTTGATCAGCGAGCCTTCCTCATAAGTGAGCTTCGGCGCGGTCGACTTCAGCGTCAGGTCGCGCACCGTCTCCCACATCCGCAGCAGGTATTCGAAGTCGCGCTTGACCTCGGCCTTGGTGCGGTTGGCGCCGGCGGTGCGCAGGATCACGCCCATGCCTTCCGGCACTTCCAGGTCCTGCGCGATCTGCTTCAGGCGCTTGCGGTCGGGGGCGCTGGTGATCTTGCGGCTGATGCCGCCGCCGCGCGCCGTATTCGGCATCAGCACCGAGTAGCGGCCGGCGAGCGACAGGTAGGTGGTGAGCGCCGCGCCCTTGGTGCCGCGCTCCTCCTTGACGACCTGCACCAGCATCACCTGCCGGCGCTTGATCACTTCCTGGATCTTGTACTGGCGCCGATAGCGGGGGAGCCGCTCCTGCACCTCTTCGAGTGCGTCGGCGCCGCCGACCGATTCGACGATCTCTTCTTCCTCGTCGGAATCCACTTCCTCGATGTCGCCATGTTGCTCGCCGCCGCCGTGCCGCCGCGCCTCGGCTTCCGCTTCGGCCGCTTCGCTGACGATCGTGTCGGTCGGATCGCGGCTATCGTCGTAGCCGGCATGGTCCGAGTGGTGCTCTGCGCTACCGGCGGCTGCGTGATCGTGCGGCTCCGGCAGGCCAGGGACGTGGTCGGTGGCCAGCACCGGCGCGTCGAGCGGCCGGATGTCCCCGTCGGCGGGAACGAAGCCGACGCCCGGCTCGCCCGCCCAGGCGGCGCGGTCGCCGCCCGTGGCGTGCGCCTGTTGATCGCCGGCGTCCGGGTGCGTGAGGTCGTCGGCGGCCGCTTCCAGCGTCTGCACCGCCGGCTCGCTGGCCAGCTCGATCTCGCTCGCATCCTGATCGTCGCGGACGACCTCGCTGCGGCGGCTGGAGGACGACGCCTCGGCGGATCGGCTGCGGCGGCCCCCGTGCGAGCGGCCGGCACGGCGGTCGTGCTCGTCCTCGGCGTCGCGGTGCGCGCGCTCCTCTTCCTCGATGAGCGCCTGCCGGTCGGCGACCGGGATCTGGTAGTAGTCCGGATGGATTTCGCTGAAGGCGAGGAAGCCGTGCCGGTTCCCGCCGTATTCGACGAAGGCGGCCTGCAGCGAAGGCTCTACCCGCGTGACTTTCGCGAGGTAGATGTTGCCTCTCAGCTGGCGGCGGTTTGCGGACTCGAAATCGAACTCTTCAACGCGGTTCCCGCGCACGACCACGACCCGGGTCTCCTCCGGGTGGGTCGTATCGATGAGCATCTTGTTGGCCATGGGTAAGCAGTCCTGCGGCGGGCCGCAGCGCGCCGGCCCAGCATCGAGGCTCGAAGCCTCGGGCATGCAGGCGCGGGCGGGGCGCCGGATCGGTTGTGAAAGGCGTGGTTAGTGACGTGCCGCCCAACGCGCGGGGCGCGTAACGCAGAGCGCCGGACCGTCGCGGCATGGCCGCGTCGGGAAATGTCCGTCGTGCTTGGGCGCTGGGGCATGCAAATCCGATTCGGGCGGCAGATCGCCCTGCCGGTATCGTGGTGTTGACGGCTAAGTAGCCGGGCATGAAAGCCCGTGTGGAGCCGGTCATCCAAAACGGTGGCTTGGGCAATGCGGCGGCCTGAGCCGCTGCCGGGGTCAGACCTGCAAGTGTTGCGGGAGCAAACCACGGCGAGCACGCCGGATGCCAGAACGCGGCAAGACCGGAAAAAGTGCCGTCAACGATGACCTTCTTAGGCGCTCCGGGCGTTATTGGCAAGGTCGTCGGCGACGGACGGGGGAGGGCCGCCAACAGGTCGTTCCAGCTCTCGTTCCGCCTGTCGGCTTAAGTCCGACTTAACCACGTGCAGCCTACACCTGAGCGGGATACCGGGAGGAGCCGGGGTCGTGGAATTTCGCGGAAGTATTTGGTGCGCCGCGGTTTTCGCGGCCGCGCTGGCGGCGTCGTCGAGCTTGGCCGCCGGCACCCGGTTCGCCAGCCGGGCCGCCCCGGCGAGCGAGAACGCCGCGGTCGCCACCGACGCTCGCCTGGGTGGTGACGAGACCCGAACGCGCTTTATTGTCGATCTCTCGCGCGGGGTGGACCTCACCGCCTTCACGCTGGCCGACCCGTATCGAGTCGTCATCGACCTGCCGCAGATCGGCTTCCGGCTTCCCGCCAAGGCCGGAGAGAGCGGCCGGGGGCTGGTGAAGGCGTTCCGCTTCGGCCTGGTGATGGCGGGTGGGTCGCGCATTGTGCTCGACGCCAGCGGACCGGTGCGCATCGACCGGGCTTTCGTGCTCGACCCGGTGGAGGGCCAGCCGGCCCGGCTGGTGGTCGACCTGGTTGCGGTTGATCGCGACACCTTCCTGCGCAATCTCGCCCTCGATGCCAAGCCGCGGCGCGCTGCCGAGCAGGCCCGCAAGGATGCCGCCGACACCGAGACGGCTGCAGCCGGCGACACCAGGCCGGTGGTGGTGATTGACCCCGG
>DASWSO010000043.1:0-2354 GCA_036402635.1 Xanthobacteraceae bacterium | reverse complement strand
ATGTGGACGATGCCCTGGCGGGTGTCGAACTCGTCGAAATATTCGATGCCGAAGTCGCGCACGTTCTCCGCCAGCGCCTCGATCTGGGTGGCGCTTTCCGGATCCGGATTGGGCAGCCGGCGGTCGCTGGTCGGCACGTTGTGGTCGACCACCGCCAGCGTCTTCTCCGGCGCCCGCACCTTGCGGCCGGTGGCGCGCAGACCCTCGAAGGCCTGCGGGCTGGTCACCTCATGCACCAGGTGGCGGTCGATATAGAGCAGGCAGGTGCCGTCGGGCTGCTGTTCGACCACATGGTCGTCCCAGATCTTGTCGTACAGGGTCCGCGGCTTCGCCATCACTGTCTGTTCCGTCACGCGCTTGAGCAATGCGGTCTATCTAATGCCTCGGGCGCGCCGGGAAAAGCCAATTCGGCGCATGGGCGCCGGGCGCCCTACTGGTTCAGCTCGAACGACACCGTGACCTGCACCCGCAGCGTCTCCTCGCCGGCCGAGACCGGGGTCGCGGCGGCCGGAGCCGCCAGCGCGGCGCGCTCGGCACGGAACACGGCGCGCGGCGGCTGCGCATCCTCTTCGGCGATCGCGACCGCGCGGCCGATCTGCGCGCCGGCGGCCTTGGCATAGAGCTCCGCCTTGCGCTTGGCGTCGGCGAACGCGGCGCTGCGCGCCTCGTCGAGCAGCTTGGAGGGCTCCGCGACCGTGAATTCCACGCCCGATATCTGGTTGGCGCCGGCCGCCACCATCTGGTCCAGCACCTCGCCGACCTTGCCGTGGTCGCGCACGGTGACGCGCACCTGATTGGTGACGCGATAACCGGTGAGCTGCGGCGCCCCTTCGCGGCGCGGCGCGTAGACCGGGCTGATCGAGAACCGGCTGGTGCGGACATCGCGCTCCTCGATGCCGGCCTGCCGCACCGCGGCGACCACCGCGTTCATCGCCTTGGCGTTGGCCTCGGTCGCCTCGCGCGGCGTCTTGGCCTCGGAATGCACGCCGGCGGTGGCATGCGCGAGGTCGGGAACGATCGAGGCGGTCCCCTCGCCCACCACGGTCACCAGCGGGAACGGCCGGTCGATCGCGGCCCGCGCGGCGGGCGCGCCGGCGGCAGCCGCGAGCAGCACAAAACCAAGGGCGCAAGCCTGGCGAACACGGCGCATCGTCATCTCTCCCGGGTGGCGGCGGTATCTTGCGCAGAACCTGGACGAAACCGTGATGGCGCGGGGGCGGGGCGCGGCGTGGGGCCGGCGGGGCGGTGGCGGGGCGATGGCGGGGGCAGTGCACCGCGCGACCAAATGCGTAAGCCCGACCGATTGCGGCCGGCGGTGGGGCGTGGCGCGGCGCCGGGGCGGTGGCACAAGCCAGGCCCGCCGATTGCGGCCGGGGCGGTAGCGGAGCGTGGCGGTGGTACAAGCCAAGCCCGAACGATTGCGGCCGGGCGGCTCCGGTTGCTACGTTGCGCGACTGCGGGCGACGCACGTCAACGCGCCGCCCTGCCGGGGGCCTGTAGCTCAATGGTTAGAGCCGACCGCTCATAACGGTCTGGTTGCAGGTTCGAGTCCTGCCGGGCCCACCACCCAGTCTGCCTCCGCCGCGACTTTCCCCGGCACACCGTGAAACCCGGCGTTCTCGGGCTCATTTCGCTCCCGTGCGCGTCTCTGCTCCCGGCTTGGCCGGCCGCCCCGGTGCACAAGGCTCTCCAGTCTCTGCCGCCGACACATGTGTTTCCGGGCACCAATGGTAGTGCTCGCCGGAGACTGGCTTGGCCTCGTGGGAGACCGGTTCGCACTCAGGGCGGGTCATTCGACGGCGTGCCTCGCCCCAAGCAGAGGAAGGCAACATGAATAGAGCGGTATTGGTCATGTGCGGCCGCGCTGATCAGCATCGTGACTTGCAGGCATACGCCCGCTCCGTAGGCCTTAGCTCGGTTCCGTGATCCATCGCGCGCTCCGCTCGTAGTAGACCATAAGCGAATTGCGGCCGATGTCTCCAATGGGTCATTCGCGTCCGTTCTGCGGTGCCCAAGCCGAGTCTGCTTTCACTCCAATAGCGGCGACAAAGCGGACATGGCTCTACTTCAGCAAAGGGCCAACACCTGACATTCGGCTCGTGCGCCCGGAATGGAGTGAGAAGCGGCCCTGTGCTAGCTTCCGGGCGTAATGCTCGGCTTTGGCGCTTCGGGAGCGATGATGCGTAAATCGGTTACTTGCCTCCTCGGCGAGGTCGGTTGAGCCGACCGTGAAGCCCGCATCGAAGACGATCAAGCAGCGCGGCCCTTTGGGTTGGATCGACCGCCGTTTGGTGCGATCTGCCCTCTACGGGCTTGTGCTTGTCATTCTTTTCTTGCTGTTCAAGACAACCGAG
>DASWSO010000042.1:0-3525 GCA_036402635.1 Xanthobacteraceae bacterium | reverse complement strand
CCATGCCGTCGTCATAAGCACTGCCGGTTTGGCGATCCCGCATCTGTGGTGCACCGCCAAGCGGCGCTGCACCGCGTGCGGGACACAGTGTTTGTCGCCAGCGCCCGCATGCTAAAGCCAGCCGGGCACATCGAGCGGATGGAGGAAGCATGCGACGCCGCGCGACGCGCCGGTGGCAGGCGCTCAGCGTCGCCGGCGCCCTGCTGCTCGGATCGGGCATGCCCGCCCCCGCGCAGGACGGCGACTTCCGCCTGTTCACCCACCAGTCCTACATCGAGGCGTTGAACCGGCCGGCGGCGTTCGACATCAAGGACGTCAAGGCGGTGTTCGAGCGCGTGCTCGGCGCGCTGCCGGAGCGCGTGAAGGTCTACCCGACCGAGAACTATTACTACTTCAAGTTCCTGCACGGCGGCGTCTCCTACGCCGGCAACATCCGGCTGGCGAACGAGGCGCGCGACCAGGGCAAGCTGCACTTCGCCTATTCGACCGAGCTGGCCGACTGGCCGGTCCACCAGCAGTCGTTCCATGCGCTGCTCGACCGCAGCGCCGGCGTCGAGGTGGAGAAGCTCGGGCCGCTCGAGTACCGGGTCACGGCGGCGGGAAAGAGCGTCGCCTTCGAGTTGAACGATCTCTCCGGCGTGAAGCCGCCGGCCGCCGCGGTCGCGCCGGACGAGCGCTACATCGGCCCGGTGTTCGACGATTCCGGTATCCGGTTCTTCCTCATGTTTAACGAGAGGCTGAAGATATTCCACTACGTGCTTGATGAGACTGGTGTTTTTCAGGAAGAGCTGAGCGCCTCCAAAATCTCGCCGCGGGTGCTGATCGGCACCCGCACCGGCTTCGCGTTCTATCGCGATGGCCGGCGCGAGCGGAAGATCCTGGTCGGCGTGTTCGACAACAACGCCAAGAACAACACCTACTTCGACGGGCCCTTCGACCAGCTGCCGGACAACTTCATCGAGGGGGAGGCGCTGCGCAGCGCGATCCTGGAGGTGGAGCCGGGCCTCAAGGGCAAGCTCGACCGCTACGGCAGCGATTTCGACGGCGAGGCGCGCTACTTGATCGCGCCCTACCTGCACTACACCGGCGAAAACGAGCTCGGCCTGTTCGACCGCTGCCTGAAGACGACGCGGCGCCGGCCCGACCTCTACTATGCCTGCCTCGCCCTGGACGCGGACGATCCCGGCGGAACCCCGCGCACGGTGGCCGAGCGGTTGCTGCGCGCCGGCGTCGGGCGGGCCCCTGCGCGACGCCGCTGAGCCCTCGCGGCGTTGCGGAGTGGCATTTTTCCCACAGCTGGTGCCGGCCGGCCCGCAGAGGCGAAGCCGTTGCAGATGCTGCCCTAACGGCGGCTTTCGAACGGTTTGGCAACCAGCCGGCGGGCCGCGAAGGCTTTGTGTTTGCTTTCGGTTTGGTTCGCAGGCAACTTAACCGGACCAGGGCGGACGAGCGGACGGCCACCCCAAGGGGCGGCGTCCGGCGGAAGATGCGAGCACTTCCGGAGCGTCCGAGCTGGCTTTCGGCCACCCCCGCTCCGGCGTTGAACCGGATCGGTTCCTCCCGCGACTAATCTCACGAGTCGACCTCGAACGCGATGCAGACCACGTCAGACGAAGTTCTGATCGGCCGGATCGCGAGCGGTGATCGGCTTGCGATGCAGGTTCTGTTCGCAAGGCATCACGTCCGCGTCTACCGGTTCGTGCTGCGTCTGATCAATGATCCGACCCTTGCGGAAGACCTCATCAGCGAAGTGTTCCTCGACGTCTGGCGGCAAGCCGGGCGGTTCGAGGCGCGGTCGGCAGTCTCTACGTGGCTGCTGGCCATCGCGAGGTTCAAGGCGCTCTCCGCATTGCGGCGGCGCCCGGAAGAGGAACTGGATGAGGAGACGGCGGGGAATATCTGGGACGCTGCCGACAACCCCGAAGTCGCCCTCCAGAAGAAGGACAAAGGTGAGGTCCTACGCGAGTGCCTGAAGTCGCTGTCGCCAGACCACCGGGAGATCATCGATCTGGTCTACTACCACGAGAAGTCGGTCGAAGAGGTTGCCGAGATCGTCGGCATACCGGAGGCGACCGTGAAGACCCGGATGTTCTACGCGCGCAAGCGGCTTTCGGAACTGCTCAAGGCGGCTGGTGTCGATAGAGGTTGGCCATGAATACCGCAACGAACAACAAGACGTCGGAGCGCGACGAGATCGAATCCCTGCTGCCGTGGCACGCCGCCGGTACGCTCAGCCGCCGCGACACGCAGCGGGTCGAGCAGGCGCTGCGCGCCGACCCCGAGCTGGAGCGCCGCTACGCGCTGGTGCGCGAGGAGCTCGGCGAAACCATTCACGTCAACGAGACGCTCGGCGCCCCGTCGTCGCGGGCGATGGAGCGGCTGCTCGCCGGCATCGAGAAGGAAAGCGGCCCGGCGCGGCAGGCGAAGCCGCGGTTCTCCTTCACCACCTGGATGGCGGAAACGCTGTCGGGCTTCTCGGCCCGCAAGCTCGCCTGGGCGGCGACCGCCGGCGCCGTCGCGATCGTGGTGCAGGCCGGGCTGCTGGCCGGGCTCTACATGAACGAGCGCACCGGTCCGGAATATCGCAGCGTCCAGATCGGACCCTATGGGACGGCGGCGCAGCCGCCGGTCACCGAAGTGAGTTCCGGCACCTTCGCCTTCATCGGCTTCGTGCCGCAGGCGACCTCGGCCGACGTCACCTCGCTGTTGTCGGCCAACGACGTGGTGCTGGTGGACGGTCCTCGGGCCGGCGGGCTGTATCGCGCGCGTCTGGCGCCGAAGCCGCTGAGCAAGGATGAGGTCGGCGTCCTCACCAACAAGCTGCGCTCGAACCGGGCGGTCGTGAGCTTCATCGCGCCGGCGGAGTGAGCGGCGCGCTGGTCCTCGCCGAGCGGGGACCGGAACGATTTCAGTTTCGTGGCCTGGGTTCCCGCCTGCGCGGGAACGAGCGGATTGTGCATCCGTCCGCTGTTAGCCCGGCCCACGGGGGAGGCGTGTCATGCCTGCTGCTTCCAGCCTGCACAGCATCCGATCCGGTCGTAACCGCGTGCGCGCCTGCGCCGCCCTGCTGGCCGCGACGGTGCTGGCGGTGCTCACCGTCGGCGACGCCGGCGCGCAATATGGCGGCTTCGGCGGCGGCGGTTTCGGCCCCGGCTTTGGAGGCGGCGGCGGAGGCTTCAACCGCGCGCCGGCCGACGGCATGCGGCAGGACTACCGCGCCGGCCCGCGCCGGATGGAAACCTATCCGGCGCGCCGCGTGCGTGGTCCGTATCCCAACGAACGATATCCACGGCGGGTGATCGGCCCGTACGGGCCGCCGATGATCGGCATCCCGCTCGGCATCCCGCCGATGCAAGCCATGCCGGAAGACGACGACGAGCCGCCGCCGGTGATGCAGCCGGCCCGCCGCAAGCCGTTGCCGGCGGTCAGTCCGCAGGAGATCGCCGACGACGATCCGCCGCCGCCGCCGAAGCGGAAGGTGGCGAAGCCGCGCGAGGACGGTCTCCCGAAGACCGCCGACAAGCC
>DASWSO010000041.1:0-4033 GCA_036402635.1 Xanthobacteraceae bacterium | reverse complement strand
TCAGGGCCGCATCGGCGAAATCGTGCAGGCCAAGCCTGAGCAGCGCCGCCGCGTGCTGGAAGAGGCCGCCGGCGTCGCCGGCCTGCATGCGCGCCGGCATGAGGCGGAGCTGCGGCTGCGCGCCGCCGAGCACAATCTCGAACGGCTGGAAGACGTCATCGGCCAGCTCGCCGCGCAAATGGACGCGCTTAAGCGCCAAGCCCGCCAGGCGGTGCGCTACAAGGCGGTGGCGGCGCAGGTGCGGCGCGCCGAGGCGACGCTGTTCCATCTCCGCCTGCTGGCGGCGCGCGTGGAAGTCACGGAAGGCGAGCGCGCCCGCGACCTCGCGGTGCGCACGGTGGCGGAACGCACTTCCGCGCAGGCGGAAGCCGCGATCGAGCAGGCCAATGCCTCGGCCTCGCTACCGGCGCTGCGCGAGGAGGAAGCCAAGGCTGCCGCCGCGCTGCAGCGCCTGGTCGCCGCCCGCGACATGCTGGAGCGCGAAGAGGCGCGCGCGCGCGAACGCATCGCCGAGCTGGATCGCCGGCTGGCGCAGTTCGACGCCGACATCGCGCGCGAGCGCAAGCTCACCGCCGATGCCGACGTGGCGCTGGCGCGGCTCGCCGAAGAAGAGGCGGCGCTGCGGCTAGTGGCCGAGCAAGGCGCCGAACGCCGCACGCAGGTGTCGGCGCGCGTTGCCGAGGCCGAGGCCACGCTCGGTAATTCCGAGCGCGTCTTCTCCGAGCGCACTGCCGCCCTGGCCGATCTCTCGGCGCGCCGCAACGCCCTGGAGCGTGCCCGGCGTGAGGGCGCCGAGCGGGTGCAGAGGCTGGAACGTCAGCTCGCCGAGGTGGAGGAGGAGACCGCCCGGCTGAGCGCAGAGAGTGCCGGCGGGCCCGATCTCGATGCTCTCGCCGCCGCCATCGAGGCGGCGCAAGCCGCGTCCGCCGCGGCGGAAGCGGACGCGCAAGTCGCGGAGGCGCGCCACAGCGCGGCCCGGCAGGCGTTCGAGGCGGCCCGCAAGCCGCTGGCCGACGCCGAGCGCCACGCCGCCCAGCTCGAGACCGAAGCGCGCACGCTCACCAAGGTGCTGCAGGCCGACGTCACCAGTCTGTGGCCGCCGGCGCTCGACCTGATCGCGGTCGACAAGGGCTATGAAGCCGCACTCGGCGCGGCGTTTGGCGACGACATCAATGCGCCGATCGACCCGGCCGCACCGGAGCGCTGGAGCGGCTCGGAATTGGATTCCGCCGACCCGATGCTGCCGTACGGCGCCGAGCCGCTGTCGCGCTTCGTGAAGGCGCCGCCCGAGCTGGCGCGCCGGCTCGCCCAGATCGGCGTGGTCGAGCGGGCGGACGGACCGCGCGTCGCCGGACTACTCAAGCTCGGCCAGCGTCTGGTGTCGCGCGAGGGCGACCTGTGGCGCTGGGACGGCTACGCGGCGGGCGCGCATGCGCCGACCGCGGCGGTGCGGCGTCTCGCCCAGAAGAACCGGCTCGCCGACATCCGCCGCGAGCTCGAAGGCGCCAACGCGCAGGTGGCCGAGCGCCGGCAGGCGCTGGCGCTGGCGGAGGCCGCCGCCGCCGAAGCCGGCCGCAGCGAAGGCGAGGCCCGCACCAACTGGCGCGATCGGCAGCGGGCGGTCGAGGCGGCGCGCGCGGCGCATTCCACCGCGGAGCGCGAGCTGAGCCGGGTCACGGCGCGGCTCTCGGCGCTGGCGGAGGCTCGCGACCGTGTCGGCACCAGCCGCGACGAAGCGACCGCTGCCGAGACCGAGGCGCGCGAGGCGCTGGCCACGCTGCCCGAGGCGGCGTCGCTGGAGAGCGAGCTCGCGGCCGTGCGGCACGAGGTCAACACCCACCGCATCGCGCTCGCGGAGGTGCGCTCCGAGGCACAGACGCTGACGCGCGAGCTCGACCATGCCGAGCGCCGCCTGCAGGCGATCGCCGGCGAGCGCCCCGGCTGGGAAGAGCGCAAGCAGGGCGCGGCGGCGCAGATCGGCACGATCGAAGCGCGCGGTGCCGAGGCGCGCAGCGAGCGCGAGGAGCTCGACCGCGGCGAGAACGGCTTTGCGGAGCGCCGGCAGGCGCTGATCGACGAGATCGAGGGCGCGCAGGCGACCCGGCGCGCCGCCGCCGACCTGCTGCAGGCCGGCGAGAGCAAGCTCGCCGAGGCGGACCGCGCCGCCCGCGCCGGGCTGGAAGCGATGGGAACGGCGCGCGAGGACGCTGCCCGCTCCGAGGAGCGCTTCGAGGCCGCCAAGCGCCGCCTCAACGACATCGCGCACGAGATCATCGAAGTGCTGGAGGTCGAGCCGGACCGCGTCGCTTCGCTCGCCGGTATCGAGGAAGGCACCAGCCTGCCGGAGGCGTCGGCGGTCGAGACCGAGCTGGAGAAGCTGCGGCGCGAGCGCGAGCGGCTCGGCGCCGTCAACCTGCGCGCCGAAGAGGAGCTGCACGAGGTCGAGGCGCAGCACACGACGCTCACGGCCGAGCGCGACGACCTGGTGGAAGCGATCAAGCGGCTGCGCCAGGGCATTCAGAGCCTCAACCGCGAGGCGCGCGAGCGGCTCACCGCGTCGTTCGAAGTGGTGAACAGCCACTTCAAGCAGCTGTTCACCACCCTGTTCGGCGGCGGCGAAGCCGAGCTGAAGCTGGTCGAGAGCGAGGATCCGCTGCAAGCCGGCCTCGACATTTTCGCGCGTCCGCCCGGCAAGCGCCTGCAGAGCCTGACGCTGTTGTCCGGCGGTGAACAGGCGCTGACCGCGATGGCGCTGATTTTCGCCGTGTTCCTGACCAATCCGTCGCCGATCTGCGTGCTGGACGAAGTGGACGCGCCGCTCGACGATCACAACGTCGAGCGCTTCTGCAATCTGCTCGACGAGATGGCGCGGCAGACCGCCACGCGCTTCGTCACCATCACCCACAACCCGATCACCATGGCGCGGATGAACCGGCTCTACGGCGTCACCATGGCTGAGCGCGGCGTGTCGCAGCTCGTTTCCGTCGACCTGGAAGCCGCCGTCCGCATCCGCGAAGCCGGCTGAGCGCTTTTTCGCATTCCAGACGCCCTGCTGCGGCTGTCCCGGAACGACCGGTTGCAGCGGCCGGCCCCCCGCAAATAGTTGATCCTGCCCGAGTTTGGACGCGGAACAGTTGCCGCGCCGCGGGCGTTTTGGAGTCGGTCCGCTTACGCGCTTCAGGGGCTTCGGTGGGCGACGCGCCGTTCTTGCAGACGGCGCGCTCCGAGCGCAGGCGCAACAGGAAGGACGAAACATGCAGACCAAAGGCAAGATCACGGCGGCGCTCGGCTTGGCGGCGACCCTGGCGGTTGCGGCGGTGAGCCCCAGCTTCGCGGGCGCCGTTCCCTCTTCTACGGTGGCTGTGAAGGCCGCGGCCCCGAACGACACCGTCGACGTGCGCTGGCGCGGCGGCGGCGGATGGGGACCGGGTGCGTTCTTCGCCGGCGCCGCGCTCGGCGCGGCGGCATTCGGGGCCTTCGGCGGCTATGGCGGCTACTACGGCGGATATCCGGGCTACTACGGCGGCGGCTATTATCCGGCTTACGCGCCGGCCTACAGCTATGCGCCCGGCCCGTATTATTATCCGCGCCGCTACTACCGGCCGCGCTACGTCTATGGCCGGCCGTATTGGCGCCCGCGCTATGCCTATGGACGGCCGTACTGGCGTCCACAATACGCGCGCTACTGGTAAGAGCGCAGTCTCTCACCGATGCGAACGGCTGCCGGGTCGGCGGCCGTTTCGTTTTCAGATCAGCTGCTCAGCCGCTCCACCGAGGCGCCGCAGCGGCCGAGCTTGTCCTCCAGCCGCTCGAAACCGCGGTCGAGGTGATAGACGCGGTTGACCAGGGTCTCGCCGTCGGCCGCCAATGCCGCGATCACCAGCGACACCGATGCGCGCAAATCGGTCGCCATCACCGGCGCCCCTTTGAGGCGCTCGACGCCGTCCACGATCGCGGTATCGCCTTCGAGCCGGATGCGGGCGCCGAGCCGCACCAGCTCCTGCACATGCATGAAACGGTTCTCGAAGATCGT
>DASWSO010000040.1:0-3285 GCA_036402635.1 Xanthobacteraceae bacterium | reverse complement strand
CGTGGTCTTCCCGCCAAGTCGAGGGGGCCATGTGGGGTCGAGGTTGTGCCGGTTGCGATTCCGGACAGGCTGGCCGAGACGCGTAAACTTTCTCTCAGCGCACCCGCGTGCTGGCCCGGTAAGCTGCCGCCGACGATTCGACCCTCACCCACTCTTTCATCCCGAGCGACGATGACGGACCCATGGCCTGCGCCGATCGGCAACCCGGACGGATTGCCGGACCGTACCGATGAGGCCTCGTTCCTGCTGCGCCCGTGTGCGCACGGCATCGGCGTGTTCGCCGCCCACGCGATCCGGGCCGGCACCTATCTGCGCCTTTACGCCGATCCGGACGCGGAGATTTCCTTCAAGGTCCGCCGCGGCGACGTGCCGGGAGAATTCATCAAGTACTGCCTCGACGTGGATGCGGAGCACGTCATTCGGCCAAACGACTTCGGCCACATGGAAGTGGTTTGGTACCTCAACCACTCCGGCACGCCGAACGCCGGGCATCGCGACTACCGCTATTACGCGTTGCGCGACATCGCCGCCGGCGAGGAGGTCACCATCGACTATGCCAGCGTGGATGGCAGCGTCGCTTGACCGCTGTTGCTCACGGCTTCGCAGTCGATCGTTGCGGACCCACCACACTCGCCACCATAACGCCGCCTCTGCGGCGCCCGCAGTTAAGAGGTTGTTAACCATACCGGCCCCAGCGTTGCCCATACGCGAAACGTGATTCACACGTGGATGGCGGAGCGGCCCGCGAACGGCGGGGGGAAGGCGGAGATGGATCAGCCCGGTGCGATGCGGACGAGGCGGCAGCCTTACCCACCCGAGAGCAGCAGCCTGCACGCGCTCGGCCGACAGCTCGCGCTAGCGGTGGTGTCCGGCGAAAACAGCGCGGCACCGGCCGATGACGACACCTTCAAGCAAGCCGCCCAGACCACCCTCGCAACGGTCGAGCGCGCGGTCGGGGTCTTCCGCGCCAACGAGGCGCGCGCCGAAACGCTGGCGCATCGCGCGATCGAACAGCTTGCGGTCGCCAACGACCGTATCCGCGAGCTGGAAGCGCGTGCGCTGAAGGCCGAGGTGCGGGCCAAGGAAGCGGAACGCTGGCTGCTGCGACTGCAGAAGTCGGTGGAGGAGACGCTGGCCGATTGGCAAGACGACAGCCTTCACCACGAGCGCATCGGTTCCGCCGCGTAATCAGCGGCTTGCTGCGGTCCGCCGATCTGTTGGCAGCGCGAGAGGCGGCTGCCCGCGGCTGACGTGGCGGACGGTTCGCTGCCGTTACATGCGCAAAAATCCCCGATCCGATTCACCTTTCATTGCAATCCACAGGTTAGGGTCTCTGCCACGGCGCTGCGTGCCGGGCGAGGCTCATGTCACTCGACGTCAACACGCTTTTTTTCCTCACCATGTACGTGGAGGCCATCCTTGGCCTCCTGCTGCTGCTCGTCTGGGTGCAGAACCCGTCCACCCGCGCCGTCGCCTGGTGGGGCAGCGCACACCTGATGCGCAGCCTCTCGGTCGCGCTCTACGGCATGTATGGCTCGGCGCCGGACCTGATCACGATCGACTTCGCCGGCGCCCTGCTGTTCACCTCGTTCGGCGTGACCTGGAACGGCGCGCGGCTATTCGATGGACGCGCCCTGCGTCCCGGATCGCTGCTGCTCGGCGCCACGGTGTGGATGCTGGCCGCCCAGTTCCCGGGCTTCGCCGGGGACGGCGACTTACGCACATTATTGAGCGCCGGCATCATCGCCAGCTTCAGCTGGGCCACGGCTTACGAGTTCTGGCGCGGCCGCGCCGAGAGCCTGGTTTCCCGCTGGCCCGCGATCCTGCTGCTGTTCGGCCACGGCTCGCTGTTCCTGCTGCGCACCCCGCTCAGCGCCCTTATCGGGCCCCGATCCGCCGAAGGACCGCTGAATAGCGCCTGGCTGACCGTGCTCAGCGCCGAGGCGCTGCTGTTCAGCATCGCGACCGCCTTCGTGCTGCTCGCCATGGCGAAGGAGCGCACCGAGTTCCGCCACAAGACCGCGGCCATGCTTGACCCGCTGACCGGCCTCGCCAACCGCCGCTGCTTCATGCAGGAAGCCGAGAAGATCGCGCGGCGGCAGGTGGCCGCGGTGCGCCCGGTGGCCGTGTTCCTGATCGACTGCGATCACTTCAAGTCCGTCAACGACCGCTTCGGCCATGCGGTCGGCGACAAGGTGCTGAAGCTGTTTGCGCAGGTCTGCGGCGCCAATCTGCGCTCCAACGATCTGGTCGGCAGGCTTGGCGGGGAGGAATTCGCGGTGCTGCTCGCGGACGCGGCCCGCGACAATGCCTTCGTTGTCGCCGAGCGCATCCGCAGCGGCTTCGCGACCGCCGCACTGCTGGTGGACGACCGGCCGGTCGCGGCGACGATCAGCGTCGGCGTTGCGATCATGGCCGACCCCGACCAGGATCTCGCGGCCTTGTTGGCGCAAGCCGATCAGGCGCTGTACCGGGCCAAGGCGCGCGGCCGCAACCGCGTCCAGCTCGCCCCGATGGAAGGCGCGATCGACGAGAGCGGCGCACCGCTGCAGGCGGAGCTCCGCCCCAGCGCCTGACGCCTACGCGGCGGCACTTGATCGGCCGGCGACCTTTCCCGAGGGCTTCGGCGTATGGATTGCGGACAGCCTCGCAAGCGCTCGGCTCCGAAATGACCACCATTATTGTGGCGGCAGGTCGCCTCTTGCCCACCCCTCGCGGACGGCCGCGGCGTAGTCGGTAAAGCGCGCCGCCGCGATGGCGGCCCGCGCGCCGCCGGTGAGCTCCTGGTAGTACGCGAGATTGATCGTGGTCAGCAGCACCGCGCCGAGAATCTCGTTGGTGCGTACCAGGTGGTGCAGGTAGGCGCGGCTGTAATCGCGCGCCTCTGCGCAGGCGCTTTCTTCGTCCAAAGGGCGCGGATCGTCGGCGTGGCGCGCGTTCTTCAGGTTGATCGGGCCGAAGCGGGTGAAGGCGAGGCCGTGGCGCCCGTTGCGGGTCGGCAGCACGCAGTCGAACATGTCGATGCCGCGCGCGATCGCGTGCAGGATGTCGTCGGGTGTGCCGACCCCCATCAGGTAGCGCGGCCGCTGCGCGGGCACGATCGGCGCCACCGCCTCGATCATGCGCAGCATCACGTCCTGCGGCTCGCCGACCGCGAGCCCGCCGATGGCGTAACCCTGGAAATCCATCTCGACCAGCGCGGCCGCGCTCTCTTCCCGCCGCGCGACGTCGTCGCCGCCCTGCACGATCGCGAACAACGCCCTGCCCGCCTCCGCACCCTCGAAC
>DASWSO010000039.1:0-3626 GCA_036402635.1 Xanthobacteraceae bacterium | reverse complement strand
CAGGCCGACGCAAAAAATGTCCACGGCAAAATGCGCAAGAAATTCATGAGCAGGTGCAAAACGACGTAGAGCGAGAACGGCGCAAGCTTCGCGTGCAGCCCGCATTGACCATGAAAGAGGCATCTACGTCGCGTTTCCATTCCTCACCGGCACCCGCCCGAGCGAGCAGCCTGGCGCTGCTGTGGGAGGACGTCGACTTCGTCTCCAACAAGATCCGCATCTGCCGCATGCAGGAGCTCGACGGCACGATCACTGAACGATCAAGGCCGTCGCGGTAACGTCGATGTACATTCCCGCTCCGGCTTCGGCAGGGGCGGGCTTTTTGGTTGTGGCGGCTCATTCGGGACGGCAAAGAGCCGATTGATGACCAGGGCACGCTGGGATCACGGAAGCTCGCGCGCACGCGATCACAACCGCCGGCGAGATGCTGAGGGATCACGGCCGCGCCTCCTGGGGCGGAACTGAATGGCGGATGTGGGTCACCGAGGAGGCCGGCGTCACCGTTTGCGCGCACAGAGGGGCGAGCAAGCTTGCGGTCTTCGCCGCAGGTTCGCCCAGCACGGGGCCCCGGCGACCGTGCCGCCGTGCCGCGGGGGCTAACACGGACCGTGGCACGGTCTACCGGGCCTGACAGGTGTTCGCCATGAGCGAGGCCGAATTTTCCTTCATGCGCTTGTGGACCGTGACACTGCTGGGCGAAGCCAAGCAACTAAACGCCCAAGAGGCGTGCGCGACGCCTCAGTAAGAGCGGCGCACGATGAGGCGGTGCGGATCGACCCCGCGCGGCCAGTAGCAGGCAAAGGCGATGTAATCGCCGTAGCGCGGATGCACGCTGGTGATGCGGTGCTGCTTGCCGTAGCGCGCGCATTCCTCCGCCGCGATCGCATGGCGGCGGGCATGCGCCTCGGGCGACCACGCGATGATGCCGCCGGTGTCGTTGTCCCTGAGCGGCGGCACGCTGCACGCGCCGAGCGCCATCGCGCCCGCCAGCACCGCCCAAGTCAACCACATCCGCATCGAAAGGTCCGCCGCCGCATCCCCTGAGTCGCGGATTGAATCTACCGGGCGCGACGGTGAAATGCAGTCACCGCCCCGCCACAGTGCGGAACCATTCACGTGAGGTCTGGAGGAGAGCGGCCGAGGCCCGGCCGCGATGGTCAGTAAAGCCCGCCGGTCCCAGAGCGCACCGCCCGGTCGGCTTCCGGCGACACGAACCAGCCCTGCCCGCCGCCCTCGCTCGAGCTGGTGATCGCGTAATTGTCCGGTGGCGCCGTGCCGGGCTTGAAGGCTTCCAGGATGACCTTGCCTTCGCCCGGGCCGGCGCGGGTGCCGGTGCGCGCGTCGACGCGGATCAGCTTCAGGCCGGGCGGCACCCGGAACGGCACCGGCGCCTTGTCGGCGAGGGCGACCTTCATGAAATCGCGCACGATCGGAGCCGCCAGCTGGCCGCCGGTCACGTTGGCGCTGTGGCCGAGCGAGCGCGGCTTGTCGAAGCCGATATAGACCCCGACCGCGACGTCCGGCGTAAAGCCGACGAACCAGGCGTCCTTCCAGTCGTTGGTGGTGCCGGTCTTGCCGGCGATCGGCTTGCCGACCTCGCGCATGATGGTGGCGGTGCCGCGCTGGACCACGCCTTCCATCATCGAGGTGACCTGATAGGCGGTCATCGGATCGATCACCTGCTCGCGGCGGTCGATCAGGGTCGGCTCCGCCTGGCTCGCCCAGCGGTCGGCCTCGCAGCCGCGGCATTCGCGCTGGTCGTGCCGGAAGATGGTCTTGCCGTAGCGGTCCTGGATGCGGTCGATCAGCGTCGGCTTGATGCGGCGGCCGCCGTTGGCGAACATCGAATAGCCGGCCGTCATCTTCAGCACGGTGGTCTCGCCGGCACCGAGCGAGAACGACAGGTAGGCCGGCAGATCGTCGTAGATCCCGAACCGCTTGGCGTATTCCACCACCAGCGGCATCCCGACATCCTGGGCCAGCCGCACCGTCATGGCGTTCTTGGACTGCTCGATGCCGAACCGCAGCGTCTGCGGCCCGTAGAATTTCTGCGAGTAGTTTTCCGGCCGCCAGACGCCGGCGCCGGCGCCCTGGTCGATCTCGATCGGGGCGTCGAGCACGATGGTCGACGGCGTGTAGCCGTTGTCGAGCGCGGCCGCATAGACGAACGGCTTGAACGAGGAGCCTGGCTGGCGCAGCGCCTGGGTGGCGCGGTTGAACTGGCTCTGGTCGTAGGAGAAGCCGCCGACCAGCGCGAGCACGCGGCCGGTCCACGGATCCATCACCGCGATGGCGCCGGAAACCTCCGGAATCTGCCGCAGCCGGTAGAGGTTGCCGGGCGCCGCATCGATCTCTTCCTCGCGGTCGGAGGTGCGGCGCCTGCGGCTGTCCTTCTGCTCGCGCACCAGCGGCTCGACGTAGATCACGTCGCCCGGCTCCAGCACCTGCGAGACCTTGCCGGGCGCGCGGCCGCGGGTCGCACCGCTCGCGGCCTTGGCCCACTTGACGCCGTCGAGCGGCAGGATGCCGACCACCCGGTCCTTGACCACCGCCCCGCCGGGCTCGCGATGCGGCTGGAGTCCGATGCGCGCCGACTGGTCGGCGGTTTCGAGCACCACCGCGAGCCGCCACGGAATGTCGTTGAGCGCCTTCACGTCGGCGAGCTTGGTGCCCCAATCGCCGCTGATGTCGATCTTGCTCACGGCGCCGCGCCAGCCCTGGCTCTCGTCATAGCGGACGAGGCCGTCGGCCAACGCCTTGCGGGCGACCACCTGCATTTTCGGATCGAGCGTGGCGCGGACCGAAAGCCCGCCCTCGTACAGCTTCTTCTCGCCGTAGCGCTCGTAGATGTCGCGGCGCACCTCCTCGGCGAAGTATTCCGCCGCGAACATGTGCGCGCCGGTCGGACGCTGCGAGACGTTCAGCGGCTGCTTCTTCGCCTTCTCGGCCTCGGCCGCGGTGACCCAGCCGTTCTCGGCCATGCGGTCGACGACGTAGTTGCGGCGCTCGACCGCGCGCTCGCGCATGCGGAACGGGTTGAGCTGGCTCGGAGCCTTGGGAAGCGCCGCCAGGTAAGCGGCCTCCGGCACGGTCAGCTCGTGCACCGACTTGTCGAAGTAGATCAGCGACGCGGCCGCGACCCCGTAGGCGCCGAGACCGAGATAGATCTCGTTGAGGTAGAGTTCGAGGATCTTGTCCTTCGAATAGGTGCGCTCGATGCGCATCGCCAGCAGCGCTTCCTTGATCTTGCGGTTGAACGACACCTCGGTGGTGAGTAGGAAATTCTTCGCGACTTGCTGGGTGATGGTAGACGCGCCCTGCGGGCGGCGGTCCGAGCCGAAATTCTGAGCGTACAAAAGACCGGCGCGAGCCATGCCGTAGAAATCAAGGCCACCGTGCTCGTAAAAATTCTTGTCCTCGGCTGCAAGGAACGCGTTGATCACCGGTTTGGGGATCGCCTGGATCGGCAGATAAAGCCGGCGCTCCTTGGAATACTCAGCGAGCAGCGATCCATCGGCCGCATGCACGCGGGTCATCACCGGCGGCTCATAGTCCTGCAACTGCGAATAGTCCGGCAGGTCTTTCGAGTAATGCCAGATCAGCCCGGCCGCGGCAGCGACGCCGAC
>DASWSO010000038.1:0-6671 GCA_036402635.1 Xanthobacteraceae bacterium | reverse complement strand
GGCTGAGTGCGACCGTGCGCGCTGCCTGCACTTTTCCCCTCGCCCCGAGGAGCATCGGGCGGGGCCCTGCATCGTTCGCGATGTGCCGTTGCGGGCGCTCCTCAGGATGAGGGCGGAGGGCACACATCAGTGAGCGACCGGGGAGCGGACACCGACGCCAAGATCGTGGTTGCCGGCTTCCGCCACGTCTTCGAGACGGCCGACGGGCCGGTGCAGGCGACCGGCACCGTCGACCTGACCATCCGTCGCGGCGAGTTCGTCACGCTGGTGGGGCCGAGCGGCTGCGGCAAGACCACGCTGCTGCGGGCGATCGCCGGCTTCATCACGCCCACCGAGGGCGTGATCACGTGCGACGGCAAGCCTGTGCGCGGACCCGGCCGCGACCGCGGCGTCGTGTTCCAGGAACTCGCCATCCTGCCGTGGCGCACGGTGCGCCGGAATATCGGCCACGGGCTCGAGATCGCGCGCGTGCCGCGCGCCGAGCGCGAGGCCACCATCGCGCGGCTGGTCGCGCTCACCGGCCTGTCCGGATTCGAGCACCGCTACCCGCACGAGCTGTCCGGCGGCATGAAGCAGCGCGTCGCGGTCGCCCGCACCTGGGCCGCCGATCCGGACGTGATCCTGATGGACGAACCGTTCGCCGCGGTCGACGCGATGACGCGGCTGACGCTGCAGGAGGAGCTGGCGCGGCTCTGCGCCGCCACCCGCAAGACCGTGTTCTTCATCACCCACAGCGTCGACGAGGCGGTGTTTCTCGGCGACCGCGTGCTGGTGATGACGCGCCGCCCGGGCGTGATCAAGACCGAGCTCACGGTGCCGCGGCGACAGCCGGGCGGACGCGACTGGGAGACGTTCACCGCCGATCCGGAGATGCAGGGCATCGCCGAGCAGGTGCTCAAGCTGGTGCGCGACGAGCGCGGCGCGGCGCCGCCGCCGGCCCTCAGCGCCGCATGAGCGTGAGCACCGCATCCGCCCTCGGCCTGCGCCGGCCCGCGCCGGCCTCGCTCGTGGCCGGCTGCCTGCGTCCGTTCCGCGGCATCAAGGTGCTGATCCCGTTCGCCGCGCTGGTGCTGGTGTGGTGGGGCATCAAGGTAGCGGCCGACGTGCCGGACAGCGTGCTGGTGGCGCCGCCGGCGGTGTGGAACGCCTTCGTGCATCTCGTCACCCACGGCGTGATGGCGGAATATGCCAGCGCCAGCCTGCGCATGATCGGGATCGCGACGCTGATCTCGATGCTGGTCGGGGTGCCGATCGGCTTCGCGGTCGGCGTCAACCGCTACGCCGCGCATGCGCTGGAGGGCTTCCTGCGGTTCCTGCAGGGCATTTCCGGCATCGCCTGGCTGCCGCTCGCGATCATCTGGTTCGGCTTCAGCGACACCACCACGCTGGTGATCGTGATGTACACGCTGATCGTGCCGATCATCTTCAACACCATGATCGGGGTGCGCTCGATCCCGCAGAACTACGCGCTGGCGCTGCGCACGCTCGGCGCCGGCCGGATGCGGCTGGTCACCGACATCTACGTGCCGGGCTCGCTGCCCAGCATCGTGGTGGGTCTGCGGCTCGGTCTCGGCTACGGGTGGCGCGCGCTGATCGCGGCCGAGATGCTGGTGCGCAAGGGCGGGCTCGGCGACCTCATCTTCGGCGCCCGCACGTTCGGACAGATCGACCGCATCATCGTCGGCATGATCATGATCGGCTGCCTCTACATCGTGGTCGACCGGCTGATCATCCAGCCGATCGAGAACCTCACGGTCGCGCGCTGGGGGCTGTTGCGGAAATGATCGCAGATAGTCCCATGCGGGCGGTGCGCCCCCTCCCCCTTGCAGGGGGACCGTCATGAGCGCGCCGACGAGTGCCGCGCGCGCGCCGGCGCAGATCGCCTGGCGGCTGTTGCCGGCGCTGCCGTTCGTGGCCTTGCTGGCCGCGTGGGCAATCTACTGGGCGGCGGCGCGGCCGCCGCCGGCGACGCTGCCGTCGATCGCCGACGTCGTGCAGGCGGCCGTGAAGCTCGCGGCCGACGGCCAGCTCGGCGAGCACGTGCTGGCCAGCCTGTGGCGGCTGTTTCTCGGCGCCGGCGTCGGCATCCTCACCGGCATCGTCGGCGGCTTCGTGGCCGGCCTCTACCGCAACGTCTCCGAATTCCTCAACCCGCTGGTGGTGTTCTTCAACGCGATCTCCGGCATCGTCTGGCTGCCGCTGATGATCGGCTGGCTCGGCATCGGCACCGCGCTGGCGGTATTTCTCATCTGGAACACGGTGTTCTTCATCGTCTTCCAGAACACGGTGCTGGGCGTGCAGCTGGTGCCGGAGGTCTACGAGCTCGGCGTGCGCACGCTCGGCGGCGGCCGCTGGGAAACCATCCGCAGCGTCATCCTGCCGGGCGCCCTGCCCTATATCCTCACCGGCATCCGCTCCGGGCTCGGCTTCGGCTGGCGCGCGCTCATCGCCGCCGAGCTGGTGGGCGCGACCTCGGGTCTCGGGCAGATGATCTTCGCGGCCGCCGAGTACCACCGCTCCGACATCATCATCGCCGGCTGCCTGATCATCGGCACGATCGCGATCGCGATGGACCGCTGGATGCTGGCGCCGATCGAGCGCCGCACGGTGCAGCGCTGGGGCATGGTGATCGACGCCAAGGAGGAGCGCACGTGAGCGCGGTCTCGCCGGCGCAGCCGATCGTCCTGCCGCCGCGCCGCCGCCGGCTCGGCGCCGACGCGCTCAAGATCGCGGTCGGCGTGCTGCTGATCGCCGCCACCTTGTGGGGTCAGCAGCTCTACGGCTGGGCGACCGCCGGCGCCCGGCTCGATCCGGCATTGCACAACGCCAGCGGCCGCAGCAACGTGGTGGTGGTGCTGGCATTCATGCCGGACCGCTTCCACAATGAGCGGGTGGCGCAGTACGGCACGTTCGTCGGGCGCGACGGCGCACTCAACCGGCTGCGCCTGCGCTCGGTCACTCCGGAGAAACTCAAGCAGCTCGCGGCGGTGTCGTGGATCGCCCGCATCGAGCCGATGGCGGGGCCGCCCGCCCGCTGAGATCGATTTCAGTCAACCAACCAAAGCTCAAGGAAACGACCCGCATGGTTCCCTACGACAAGCAGCACGTCACCGTGGTTCGGCAGAGCAAGATCGGCACCGACGTCAACTACCAGCCGCCGCTGCGCATCGGCTTCGGCATCAACGACCAGACCATCGACGGCTCCAAGGCGGTGATGGGCCGCACCATCCTGGTGCCGGGCGCCAAGCCGAACATGACGCACTACCACACCGAGAACGACGTCTGCTGGTACATCCTGCACGGCAAGGTGCGCTGCATCACGGCGCATCACGACGGCACCGCGCGCAAGGAGCTGACGCTGGAGGGCGGCGACTTCGTCTACATCCCGAGCGGCGCGCTGCACGTGATCTCCAACGCCTCGGAGACCGAGGAGGCGGCGCTGATCTTCTGCTACATCGGGGTCGGGTCGACCGACAAGGCCGGCACCGTCAACCTGCCGGAGCTGCACGAGCGATTCAGCGCGAAGCCGGCATGAGCGGCGCGGCCGTCGGCTTCAAGGCGCAGGCCCAAGCCCCGACCACGGGGGACCAACGCGGACCAACCCGCTGTTCCGACCCGACCAACTGGAGTTCTTCCTGATGTTCCGGCACATCGCCATCCTCAAATTCAAGCCCGACGCCAAGCAGGAGGACGTCGCCGCCTACTTCGAAGCGTTCCCCAAGCTGATGGCCGGCTGCCCCACGGTGCGCAAATGGCTGATCGGCCGCAACGAAGGTACCGGCGGCGAAACCCATGTGAAGAAACACAGTTTCGCCGGCAACTACGACGTCGGGCTGACCATGGAGTTCGACAGCCCGCAGGGCTATCGCGACTACGCGGAATCGCGCACGCACCAGGAGTTCTTCGCCCGATACTGCACGCCGATCCTGGCCGAGCGCGTGGTCGTGCAGTTTCACGAAAGCTGAGCAAAGCCGGGGAGAAACGTCATGACGGCGCGGCTGCTGCGGCTTGTCATCGCACTGATTATGCTGACGATTCCGGCGGCGGCGCAGGACTGGCCGCAGCGCAATGTGCGGATCATCGTCGGGTTCGGCCCCGGCGGCGGCACCGATATTGTGGGCCGCATCCTGGCTCAAGCCCTGCAGGATCGGCTCGGCAAGCCGGTCGTGGTGGAGAACCGCCCGGGCGCCGGCGGCACCATCGGAGCCGAGGCGGTGGCGCGCGCCGAGAAGGACGGTCACACCATCGGCATCATGACCAACGGCCACGTGATCGCGGCCGTGCTGGCGAAGTCGCTGCGCTACGACACGCTCACCGCGTTCGACCCGGTGTCGCTGATCGCCACCGCCAGTCTCGCCATCGTGGCCCGACCCGATTTCCCAGCAAACGGCGCCAAGGAACTGGTGGACCTCGCGAAATCGCGTCCCGGCAAGATCACCTTCGCGAGCGTCGGGTTCGGCGGCACGCAGCATTTCACCGGCGAGATGTTCAAGCAGGTCGCCGGCGTCGAGATGCTGCACGTGCCGTTCCGCACCTCACCGGAGGCGATCTCGGCGGTGCTGGGCGGACAGGTGGACCTGGTGTTCGATACGGTGTCGGCGCTGCTCGGCCACATCCAGTCCGGCGCCCTGAAGGCGCTTGCGGTCACCGGCGGCGAGCGCTTCCCGGCGGTGCCGAACGTGCCGGCCGCGATCGAGTCCGGCGTGCTTCCCGGCTTCGCCGTCACGACCTGGTACGGGATCTTCCTGCCGCAGGGAACCGCGCCGGAAATCGTCAAGAAACTCAACGCGGTACTCAACGAAGCTCTGGCCGATCCTGAAGTGAAGGAGAAGCTCACCAAGGCCGGCGTGGTGGCGCAGGGCTCGACCCCGGAAGCCTTCGGCAAGCACATCGCCGACGAGATGGTGCGCTGGAACCGCGTGCGCGAAGCCGCCGGGATTCCGCAGCAGTAACAACGGTCAAGACCATGGATGTTGAGGAATTGCATGCGCGCGGCCTGAAGCTGCGCAAGGAGTTGTTCGGCGCGGCCGCGGTCGAGGGCCGCATGAAGGCATTTGGTCCATTCGGCGAGCCGCTGCAGAACATCGTCAACGCCTATGCCTATGGCGACGTCTGGAGCCGTTCGGCGCTGCCGCTGGCGACCAAATCGCTGGCGATGATCGGCATGATGGCGGCCGCCAACCGCCCGACCGAGCTGCGCGTGCACCTCACCGGCGCGCTGAACAACGGCTGCACGCCCGAGCAGATCCAGGAGATCCTGCTGCTGGTCGCCATGTATTGCGGCCTTCCGGCCGCGATCGAGGCGCACCGCGTCGCGATCGAGGTGATGGCCGAAGCCGAGCGGACCGAGACAAAAATTTAGTCCCAAGCCGGCGCACGGCCGGCCGGGTCGGCGATGCGTTCGCCGGCGCCGCGCAGCGCATCGATGCGCGCCGTTTCTTCGGCCGTCAGCTCGAAGTCGAATACGTCGAGGTTCTCCGCTACCCGCTGCGGATTCGAGGAGCGCGGGATCGGCACCACGCGGTCCTGCTGCATCAGCCAGCGCAGCGCCACCTGCGCGACCGTGCGCCCCTTCTGGCGGGCGATCTCGCCCAGCACCGGATCCTGCATCAGGCGTCCGCGCCCGAGCGGACAATACGCCGTGAGGATCATGCCGTGGCGCCGGCAGGTCTCCAGCATGGTGCTCTGGTCGAGATGCGCGTGGTATTCGACCTGGTCGGTCACCAGCGGCTCGGCGCTCAGCCCGATCGCCTGCTCCAGCAAGCGGCTCGGGAAGTTCGCCACGCCGATATGCCGCGTCAGTCCCTGGCGTTTGGCGCGATTGAGCGCGCCAATCGTTTCCTCCAGCGGGATTTGCGAATTCGGCCAGTGGATCAGCAGCAGGTCCGCCTGGTCGATCCGCAGCGCCCGCAGGCTCGCTTCGGTGGAGCGCGCGAAGTCGGCCTCGCGCAGGTTCTCGTGCGAGACCTTGGTGGTGATGAAGACCTCCTCGCGCGGCACGCCGGAGGCCTGCAGCCCCTCGCCGACCGCCTCTTCGGTTCCGTATTTGCGGGCGCAGTCGAGATGGCGGTAGCCGCACCACAGTGCCGACGCGACGATCTCCGCCACCCCCTTCGGTTCCTCGGGCGGCAAGCCGAACCCGGTCCCAAAGCCGATCACCGGAATGGCGACGCCGTGCGCCTCGATGGTCCGGGTTGCCGGGTTGGCCACGTCATCGCCGATTAGCGCCTGCATTGGATCGCAACTCCATTCGTCCCGCTGGGCTGCGGGGCGGCTGATGAGCTATCAGGGCGCGGTGCGGGAGGCCAGCCGTGGCATCCCACGGCAACAACCGAGATCAAGCGAATGTCCAGCGAGGGTACCGTCCCGAGCGTCCCGACCGCGATCGCACGCGGCCTCCTGGGGCACTGCCCGCGCTGCGGCGAGGGCCGCATCTTCGAGGGTTTCCTCACGGTGCGGCCGGCGTGCCGGCGCTGCGGGCTCGATTTTTCGTTCGCCGATGCCGGCGACGGCCCCGCCATCTTCGTCATCCTGATCGCCGGCTTCATCGTCGCCGGCGCCGCGCTGATCGTCGAGTTCGCCTATGCACCGCCACTGTGGGTACACGCGCTGCTGTGGGGACCGCTCACGGTGCTGGTCTGCCTCGGTCCGCTGCGCCCGCTCAAAGGTCT
>DASWSO010000037.1:0-7427 GCA_036402635.1 Xanthobacteraceae bacterium | reverse complement strand
TCGGCTGGCTCGGCGCCGATCTGCTTCACCCGGTTGGTCCCTGGACCACGTTGCTGACCTACGGTCCGCTGCGCGCTGACGGCACCGTCGAGGTGCGCATCATCTTCGATCACCGCGTGCTCGACGGCGCCACCGCCGCCCGCGCTCTCGCGAGGCTGGAGGAGGTCCTGAACGGACCCATCCTCGACGAATTGCGCGCCTGATCAGCCCTGCAGCGCCGCCCACATCTCGCGGTCGCGCGCGTCCGTCCAGATCACCGGCCAGTCGATCCCATGCGCCTCGTCATAGGCGCGGGAGACGTTGAACGGCAGGCAGTGCTCGTAAATCGCAAACGACGAGAATTTCGGGTCCATCACCTCGCGCGCCGCGTCGAACGTTTCCTTCAACGAGTGGCCCGCCCCAACGCTCGCTGTCACGGAGCCGTACAGCGTGCCGAGGAAGTCGCGGGTCATGGCGATCCCTTCCGCGACCTTGTCGGGGCTCGCGAGCGCGGCGCCGCGGCCGGGCACCAGCGCCTTCGCCTTGAGCTTTGATAGCCGGTCGAGGGTGGTCGGCCAGTCGGTGAAATGCGCGTCCCCGCAGTAGCAGGCGGAGCGGTATTCAACGAGATCGCCGGAGAACACCACGTCGGCGTCGGGCACATAGGCGACCACGTCGCCGGCGGTGTGGGCGCGGCCGAGATGCATCAGCCGAACCTCCCGCTTGCCGAGCCATACGCGCATCTCGCTGGGGAACGTGATGGTCGGCCAGGTGAGGCCCGGCACCGACTCGGCGGCGCGAAACAGGCGCGGAAAACGGCCCATTTCGGACTCCATGTCCTGCTGCCCGCGCTCGACGATCAGGTGGCGCGTCATGTCGGAGGCAAGGATTTCCGCTTCCTTGAAGCCGGAGGCGCCGAGCACGCGCACGGCATGATAGTGGCTCAGCAGCACGTAGCGGACCGGCTTGTCGGTGACCTCACGCACACGGGCGATCACGTCCTCCGCCATCGCCGGTGTGGCCTGCGCGTCGATGATCATCACGGCGTCGTCGCCGACGATCACGCCCGAGTTCGGATCCCCCTCGGCCGTATAGGCGTAGAGCCCCGGCCCGATCTCGTCGAACGAGACCTTCTTCTCCTCGGTGTCGGCGGCCGATGCGAAGGCTTTTTCACTCATGCGATAGTCCCGTGGCTCAAGGAAGAGTTTTGCCGCAGTGCAGCGGCAGTGGGGCGGACGGCGGCATGACCGCGCTTGAGCAAACCATCGCTCATGGCCGATAATGAGGCAGCCGCGTCCGGCTTGCCAGAACAGAACGCGGACGCTTTCCGGGTCTCCTGCTCAGCAGAACACGAGGTTTCGAAATGACGCTCAAGCGACGGCAATTTCTGACCGCGGCCGCTACCGGCCTCACCGCCGGTGCCATCGCGGCGCCCGCGATCGCCCAATCGCAGCCGGAAATCCGCTGGCGTCTGACCTCGAGCTTCCCGCGCGTGCTCGATACCATCTTCGGCACCGCCCAGACGTTTTCGAAATACATGGCGGAGGCGACCGACAACAAGTTCCAGATCCAGACCTTTCCGGCGGGAGAGATCGTTCCGGGCCTGCAGGCACTCGATGCGGTGCAGAACGGCACGGTCGAATGCGCGCAGACGCCGGTCTACTTCTATTTCGGCAAGGAGCCGACGCTCGGCTTCGGCACCGGCGTGCCGTTCAGCCTGAACGCGCGGCTGCAGCATTCGTGGTGGCACTTCGGCGGCGGCGCCGAGATCCTCAACGCAGTGCTGGCGAACTTCAATACGGTCGGTTTCGCATTCGGCAATTCCGGCACCCAGATGGGCGGCTTCTTCCGCAAGGAGATCAACACGGTTGACGACCTGCGCGGGCTGAAATTCCGCATCGGCGGGCTCGGTGGCCAGGTGCTCTCCAAGCTCGGCGTGGTGCCGCAGCAGATCGCGCCCGGCGACGTCTATCCGGCACTGGAGAAAGGCACGATCGACGCGGCCGAGTTCGTCGGACCCTACGACGATGAGAAGCTCGGCTTCCACAAGGTCGCGCAGTACTACTACTACCCAGGCTTCTGGGAAGGCGGCGCGATGATGCACCTGGTGGTGAACCTGGAGCAGTGGAACAAGCTGCCAAAGAACTACCAGCGCATCCTGCAGGACGCCTGCGAGGCGGCCAACAACTGGATGCTGGCGAAATACGACGCCGTCAACGCGCCGGCGTTGCGCCGGCTGGTCGCTGGCGGCGCCGTGTTGAAGGCATTCCCGGTGCCGGTGATGGAAGCCGCCTACAAGGCCGCGCACGAGATGTACGAGCAGATCGCCGCCACCAATCCCAACTTCAAGAAGGCGCTGGACTCGATGACGGCGTTCCGCAGTGACCAGTACCAGTGGTGGCAGGTCGGCGAGTTCTCGTTCGACGCGTTCATGATCCGCATGCGCAACCGCGCTTGAGGCTTGGATGAGGCGCCGCGCGATCCGGACGCCGGAGGAACGACGGTGAAGCTCTACTCCTACTTCCGTTCCTCGGCGGCCTATCGCGCGCGTATCGCGCTCAACCTCAAGGGGCTCGACTACGACACGACGTCGATCCACCTGGTGAAGGACGGCGGGCTCAACCGCACGCCGGAATTCCGCCGCATCAATCCGCAGATGCGAATACCGGCGCTGGAACTGGAGGGCGGCGAGGTGCTCGCGCAGTCGCTCGCCATCATCGAATATCTCGACGAGACCTATCCGGATCCGCCGCTGCTGCCGGCGGATCCGCTGCAGCGGGCGCGGGTGCGGGCGGTGGCGCAGATCATCGCCTGCGACATCCACCCGCTCAACAATTCCAGCACCCTCGCCTATCTGCGCGGCCGGCTGGAGCACGGCAGTGCCACCATCACGGCGTGGTACGCGCACTGGGTGCGGGAAGGCTTCGACGCCATTGAAGAGATGATCCGGCCGGGCCCGTACGCGTTTGGCGCGCAGGTGACGCTCGCCGACGTGTGCCTGGTGCCGCAGGTCACCAATGCGCGGCGCCTGAAGGTGCCGCTCGACGATTATCCGCACATCCTCGGCGTCGACGCGACGTGCCGCAGGCTTGCGGCGTTCGAACATGCCGCGCCGGAAAACCAGCCGGACGCCGAGTGACGCGCGCTGCTCCATCCGCCTCGCCGCGCCGCCCACCTGAACCGAGCCTTTCGTGAACAGCAACAATATCGGCCGCGTCGTATTCTGGATGACCGGCGCGCTGCTGTCGTTCTCCATCATGGCGGTGTCGATCCGCGGGCTCGGGCCAGTGCTCAACCCGTTCGAGATGCTCGCGCTCCGCAACGGCAGCGGTGTCCTCATGCTATGCGCACTGATCGCAGTCCGCCCCGCGCTGCGCCTGGACATCAACCTGCAGCGCATCAGGCTGCACCTCTTGCGCAACGTCGTGCATTTCGCCGCGCAGGTCGGATGGGTGCAGTCGATCCTGCTGCTGCCGCTCGCCACCGTGTTCGCGCTGGAATTCACCACGCCGATCTGGGTGGCGCTGCTCGCCGTCGTCGCGCTCGGCGAACGGATGACCCTTAACCGCGCCGCCACCGTGCTGCTGGGCTTTGCCGGCGTGCTCGTCATCATGCGGCCCGGCCTGGAGAGCTTTCAGCCCGCCGCGCTCTTGATGCTCGCGGTGGCGGCCGGCTTCGCCGTCAACGCGGTGGTGATCAAGAAGCTGACCGCCACCCAGACCACGTTCGCGATCCTGTTCTGGATGAACCTGATCCAGCTTCCCCTAAACCTGCTCGGCTCCGACCCGTTTTTTCTCGGCAAGCTCGGCTCCGCCCAGGTGCTGCCGGCGCTCGGCTTCGCCGTTGCGGGCCTGACCTCGCATTACTGCTTCACCAACGCGTTCCGCTCCGGCGACGCCTTGGTCGTGGTCCCGCTCGACTTCCTCCGGATTCCGCTGATCGCGACCGTCGGCTGGCTGCTGTTCGGCGAAGCGCTGGATCCGCTGGTGTTCGCCGGAGCCGGCCTGATCATTGCCGGAATTCTCTGGAATCTGCTGGTGGAAGCGCGCCGGCAACGCGCCGCCGCGGCCGAGTGACGGTGGCCCAGCGGGGCGTTCCGGTATTGACGGCGCTGCCGTGGGGGGCCATTGCGGGTTGCAGGCGCTTCGCGATGGCGGGCCGAATCGGCTGTTGCCAAGCGAGAGGATGAGGAACGTTGTTCGGGAACCTGAAGCTCTGGCTCGGTCTGCCTTCCGTGCGCCGCCGACTGCGCGGCGCGCTGGCCGCCGCCCTGCTTGGCGGCGTGCCGCTCGGCGCCGAGGCGCTCGCCCAGGCCCCGGTCGACCAGGGCGCAGCGCGCAACCCGATGTGCCTGCGGCTCGAAGCCCAGCTCGCCGCTTTCGACCGCGGTCAGGGCGGCGACCCCGGGCGCGTCGAACAGATCCGCCGCTACGAGGAAGCCGCTTCCAAGCAGCAGGCGGAGCTCGACCGGATGACCGAGCAGGCACGCCGCAGCGGCTGCGGCGAAAGCCGCGGCTTTTTCATCTTCGGCGGGCAGCCGCCGCAATGCGAGCAGATGAACGCGCAGGTCCAGCGCATGCGCAGCAACCTGGAGCGGATGCTGGCCGGCCTGCAGCAGTTGCAGGGCGGCGGGGGCGACCGCGAGGAGCAGCGCCGCTCGATCCTGATGGCGCTCGGGCAATACGATTGCGGGCCGCAGTACCGCATTGCAGCACCGCAACCGCAGCGGCCGCGCAATCTGCTGGAATCGCTCTTCGGCGGTGGCGGCACCCCGAGCGGCCCCGAGTGGACGACGCCGGGCGAGGTGCCGCCCTCCGGCACCTTCCGGACCGTTTGCGTGCGCACCTGCGACGGCTATTACTTCCCGATCTCCTACGCGACCGTGCCGGGGAAGTTCCGCGACGACGAGCGCGCCTGCCAGCGCATGTGTCCGGCGGCCGAAGTCGCGCTCTACAGCCACCGCAACCCCGGCGAGGACATGAAGAGCGCCATGTCGATCTCGGGGCGCCCGTACAGCGACCTGCCGAACGCATTCAAGTACCGGCAGGAGTTCAACGCCGCCTGCAGCTGCCGGAAACCGGGGGAAAGCTGGACGGCGGCAGTCGGTGAGGACCCGACCGTCGAGCGCGGCGATATCGTCGTGACCGAGGAAACCGCCAAGACGCTGTCGCAGCCGAAACCGGAGCCCAAACCTGCTGCCGCCCGGCCGGAGCCGCAGCAGCAACGCACACGAACGCAGACCCCGCCGGCCGCAAGGCCGCCGGCGCCTGCCAGGCCGACTGGCGCGGTGCCGCCGCCGCCCGGCGGAGCGTCGGCCGGGATCGCGCCGCCGCCTCCGGGAATGCTGCCGCCACCCCCGCCACCGTCCTATCCGGTGCGATAGCGATCTACGCGGCGTCGCCGCGCAGGCGCGCGAGCGCCCGCTCGCGGCCGATCAGCGGCAGCAGCGCCTTCAGCTCCGGCCCATGTTCACGCGCGGTGAGTGCGAGGCGCAGCGGCCGATACAGCGCCTTGCCCTTGCGGCCGCTGCTGGCCTTCAGGCTTTCGGTCCAGGCAGACCAGGTCGCCTCGTCCCACGGCTCGGGCGGCAAGAGCTGGACGGCACCGGCGATGAAGTCGCGGTCCTCGTCCGGGGCCGCCGGCTGCGTCGGCCCCTGCACTACCTGCCACCAGTCGACGGCGTCGGAGAGCTTTTCGAGATTGCCGCGCACCGCATTCCAGAACGCCTCGCCGCCGGTGATGCCGAGCGCCGCAAGCCGGTCAGCCACGGCGTCGTACGGCAGATGGTGAAGCGTGCGAGCGTTGAGCGTGCCGAGCTCCGCGGGGTCGAACTTGGCCGCCGAATGCGAGACCGAGCCGAGCTCGACCCTGCCCTGCAGGTCCACCAGGCGCGCGATCGGCTCGACCGCATGCGAGGTTCCGATCAGGGCGGCTAGTGCCGCGACCGCTGCCGGCTCGAAGCCGGCTTCCCGCAGCTTGGCGAGCGAGAGATGGCCGAGCCGCTTCGAGAGCCCCTCGCCGCTCGGCAGCGTCAACAGATTGTGGTGCGCAAAGCGCGGCGCGACGCTGCCGAGCGCCTCGAACAGCTGGATCTGCACCGCCGTGTTAGTGACGTGGTCCTCGCCGCGGATCACGTCGGTGACGCCCAGGTCGATGTCATCGGCCACCGAGGGCAGCGTGTAGAGGTAGCTGTCGTCGGCGCGGATCAGCACCGGATCGGACAGCGATGCGCAGTCGATCGACTGCGGCCCGCGCACGCGGTCGTTCCATGCGACGGCGCGCGGCTCCAGCAGGAAGCGCCAGTACGGCCGCCGCCCTTCGCCCTCCAGCCGCGCCCGATCCGCGTCGGTGAGCTTGAGCGCGGCGCGATCGTAGATCGGCGGCCGGTGCATCGCGAGCTGGCGCTTGCGGCGATAATCCAGCTCCTCCTCGGTCTCGTAGCAGGCATAGAGCCGGCCGGCCGCGCGCAAGCGCTCCGCTGCCGCCCTGTAAAGCGCAAAGCGTTCGGACTGACGCGCGATCTGGTCCGGCACGATGCCGAGCCAGCCGAGGTCCTCGGCGATGGCGCGGATGAACGCCTCGGTCGATCGCTCGCGGTCGGTATCGTCGTAGCGCAGGATGAAGCGGCCGCCGCGCTCGTTGGCGAACAGCCAGTTGTAGATCGCGGTGCGGGCGTTGCCGATATGCAGGAGCCCGGTCGGAGACGGGGCGAAACGGACAGTCGGTGGCGCGTTCATTCAGCCCGCTTCAATAACCATACAGCCCAGCCGTTCTCTCTCCCCTCTTCCTGAGGGCGCTGCGCAGCAGCGCGTCTCGAAGGAGAGAGGCTCATGGTCCGGCAGCCGGGCCTCGCCCTTCGAGACGCATCGCTTTTGCGATGCTCCTCGGGGTGAGGGGTAACAGCGGCTCCCTGCGCCCGGTGTAGCGCGCGCGGATGCCGCCCTACAACCCAGCCGCGGCCGGCAGCGGCTTCGCCTTGCCCTGCCGCTCCGCCTTGAGCAGATCGGCGAGCAGAAAAGCCAACTCGATCGACTGCTCGGCATTGAGCCGCGGATCGCAGAAGGTGTGGTAGCGGTCGCCGAGATCCTGGTCGGTGACCGGGCGCGCGCCGCCGGTGCATTCGGTGACGTTCTTGCCCGTCATCTCCAGATGCACGCCGCCGGCATGGGTGCCCTCCGAACAATGGACGGAGAAGAAGTTCTGCACCTCCTGCATGATGAGGTCGAACGGCCGCGTCTTGTACCCCGAGGCAGCCTTGATCGTGTTGCCGTGCATGGGGTCACAGGACCATACGACGACGCGTCCCTTCGACCTGATCATGACCGAGGTGAAGAACTTCTTCGCCGTCCATCAGGCTGAAGGCACCCATGCCGGCGGCCTGCATCTGGAGATGACCGGCCAGGACGTGACGGAATGCATCGGCGGGGCCCGCGCCATCACCGACGAGG
>DASWSO010000036.1:0-2167 GCA_036402635.1 Xanthobacteraceae bacterium | reverse complement strand
CGCTTGTCGGTGGTGTCGGTCCGGGCCATCGCGGTCAGCCCCGCGCCGTCGAGATTTCGGCGCCGCGATTGAGCGCCCGGCAGACCCGGATGTCCAGACCTTCGGCGCCCGGCCGCGCTCTCGCCTGCGCCGCGAGCTGCTCCGCCTCCTGGGCTGAAGCGACAAACGCGAAGCCCGTCGGCCCCCACGAGCTTTGCCCGATGCCGGTGGCGCCGTGTTGCTGCAAGTGGTTGAGAACGCTCTCAACTTGCGGGCTGGCGAAACGCGCGCCGCCTTGCACCGGCGCGTAGTAATCGCCGAGCCGGTGCTGCAGCGCGCCGACGCCCGCCCCGAAGCTCGCGAGGTCGCGCTCGCACAGCGCCGGCAGGATTTGCATCAGCACCAGCCGGCACAGAGCGGCGGCCTCGGCCGGCGAAAACGCCGGCAGCCGCGCGAAGGCGGCGCTTTCGTCGGCGCCCGACAGCCCCTGCCGGCCGGGGTCCAGCGCCACCAGCACGCGCCATTGGTCCGGAAACGCAATGCGGCTGACGACCGGCGCCACCCCCGACGCCGCGGCGCGGCCGCCGTCGGTCACCAGCCCGCCGGCGTCGAACAGTCCGACACCGACGCCGGAGCGGCGGCCGCGTCCGAGGTGCAGCGCATCGCCGGCCGGGTCGAGCGGCAATCCGAAAAGCGTCCGCAGCGCCGCCGCGACCGCGAGCGCGATCTGGGTACCGGAGCCGAGGCCCGCATGCGCCGGCACGGTCTCCTGCACCGTGAGCCGCACCGGCCGCTGCATGCCGAGCCGCGCCTGCATCGCTGCGAGATGGCGTGCGGCGCGTTCGCGCTCCGGACCGTCGACCGTCGTCTCGTCGGCCGCGGAGATCGCGACCCGCGTGCCCAATCCGTCGATCGGCAGACCAATGCTGCCGAAGCGCCGCCCCAAGCCGCCGTCGAGATCGAGGAATCCGAGATGCAGCCGCGCCGGAACCGCCACCGTCACCGTGGCGGCGGAAACAGCCGGTTCGCTCGAACCCCGGTTCAGGCGCGCTTCTCCAAATCGTTTGAGGAAGTGCTGCAGCGGACTACAGTGAGCCTGCAGCGCAAGCGACGCGCGCGCAACCCACGAGGCCCGCCATGAACGAGCGCGCACAGGAACGAACCTATTCGGACGAGGAAGTGCAGGCGCGGCTGAAGCAGGACCTGCCGCACTGGTACCTTGAGAACGGCTGGATCCGCCGCAAGTACCGCACCAACAGCTGGAAGGGCACGCTGATGGTGATCAACACGGTCGGCCATCTGGCGGAGGCGGCCTGGCACCACCCGGACATCACGGCGTCTTATGCGTGGGTCGAGGTGCGGCTGCAGAACCATGCCGCCAAAGGCATCACCGACAAGGACTTCGAGCTCGCCAAGAAGATCGACGAGGTGGTGCAGTGGCAGCCCGGCAAGGAGGGCGGTGCGCTGGAAGGCACGCCCGACAAGGATCAGCGCTTCGCCTACCTGAAATACGACGCCTGAATCCTCCGGGGTCGGCCGATGCCGCACCTTGAAACCGACCAAGCCTGGATCGACGGCGCCGCGGTGCCGCTGCAGAGCGCCATCGAGGAAGCGGCTCGCCTGCTGGGCTCCAGCCGGATGCCGGTGTTCGCCGGGTTAGGGACCGACGTTGACGGCGCGCGCGCCGCCGTCGTGCTGGCGCAGCGGCTCGGGGGCGTTGTCGACCACATGCATTCCGATGCGTTGCTGACGCATCTCGACGTGCTGCGCGACGCCGGCATGATGATCACGACGCCGACCGAGGCGCGGGTGCGCGGCGACCTGATCCTGCTGGTGGGGTCGGGCCTGCTGGAGGCGTGGCCCGACTTGCGCGAGCGGCTACTCGCGGCGCCCTTGGCCAGCGCATCGGGAACAACGAAACGTCGCATCGTGTGGCTCTGTCCGGATCGCGACGAAGCTCGAGAGCAGGAGAGCCTTTCGGTACAACGCGCGGGTGAAGCAGTGGAATTGCCGTCCGCGCTGGCATGGCTGCGGGCGCGCGTGGCAGATCATCCAGTGGCGCCTTACCCGCTCTCGCAGCAGTTGGAACCGCTCGTGCCGGCGCTGAAAGGAGCCCGCTTCGGGGTGGCGGTCTGGTCCGCCGCAGCGCTGGAACCGCTGTGCGCCGAGATGCTGTGCGGCCTGGTAA